>JANNFZ010000411.1:0-3670 GCA_031380375.1 Hyphomicrobiales bacterium | reverse complement strand
ACCGATACGCGCATGGTGCCTTCGAGGCTGTCATCAAACGTGGCACCGAGAATGATATTGGCTTCCGGATCCACTTCTTCACGGATGCGGGTTGCCGCTTCATCCACTTCATAAAGGGTGAGGTCGGGACCGCCGGAAATGGAGATCAGAAGGCCACGGGCCCCGCGCATCGACACATCGTCAAGCAGCGGATTGGATATCGCGGCTTCCGCCGCTTCGATGGCGCGTTTCTCGCCCGAGGCTTCGCCCGTGCCCATCATGGCTTTGCCCATCTCGCTCATGATGGCGCGGACGTCGGCAAAATCGAGGTTGATCAGGCCTTCCTTGGTCATCAATTCAGTGATCGAGGCAACACCGGAATAAAGCACCTGGTCAGCCATGGCAAAGGCAGCGGCAAACGTGGTCTTCTCGTTGGCAACACGGAACAGGTTCTGGTTCGGAATGACAATCAGCGTGTCAACGTAACGCGAAAGTTCTTCAATGCCGCGTTCGGCCGTGGCCATGCGACGCACACCTTCGAAATGGAAGGGTTTGGTCACTACACCAACTGTCAGAATGCCCTGCTCCTTGGCGGCGCGTGCGATGATTGGTGCTGCACCCGTGCCCGTACCTCCGCCCATGCCGGCGGTGATGAAACACATGTGGGCACCCGCCAAATGATCAAGAATTTCGGGCAACGCTTCCTCGGCCGCGGCTGCACCAATCTGCGGCTGCGAGCCGGCACCCAGGCCTTGCGTCAAAGCCGTGCCCATCTGCACGCGGCGTTGTGCGATATTCTGCAAAAGCGCCTGGGCATCGGTGTTGGCCACCACGAATTCAACGCCCTCGAGCCTGCTTTCGATCATGTTGCTGACCGCATTGCCACCCGCCCCGCCGACGCCGAACACGGTGATCCGTGGCTTCAGGTCATTGAGATTGGGGACAGAGAGATTGATGGTCATGTGGCGCGTTCCGATGCTGATTTGGCTGGTAGGACTTTGTTAGTGAAAAGCCTAAGAAATGGTTAACAAGCGCTAACCAAACCCGCTGAAATCGCTGAAAAATGAGTCAAACTGACTCACCTCGGTCGAACATCGTTAACTTTTGCCAGCACCGCACCCCCTCCAAACGTCGTCTTCGTGATGGGCTCAAGACTGTTGTTGGGAGAAGAAACCAGATTTGTAAAAACCTTCTCCCCTTGCGGGAGAAGGTGCCGAGCAGCCGTCGCTGCGAGGCGGATGAGGGGTAACCCAGTTCTGGAGTATTGCGGTTTCTACACGAAACACCGCGCGGTGTCAAGCGTTATTTTCCTATTTCGCCGTTTAATTCCGATTACAGCGCCTCGCGCAGCCAGCTCCCAACGCGGCGGGCATAGCCCATGTTGGCCCGGCGCAGTGCATCGCGGGCCGCTTCCGGCACGGCGACATGCTGCTCCGGCATCAATGACAGGTTGAGAAGACCGACCGGCACGGCAAGGGCCGCCGTCATCGCCGCTTCCGAGAGGCCCTGCAACGGTGAAGGCACGCCGATGCGAACGGGCACGCCAAACATGTCGCTGGCCAATTCGCGCAGGCCCTGCAACTGGCTGGCACCGCCGGTCAGCACAAAACGCGAAATCCCTTGGGCCGCCCCCGATGCAAAAATCCGGTGATGCAACATTTCCAGCGTTTCTTCGAGGCGCGGCCGGATAATCGCCGTGAGCATTGACTTCGGCACATGATGCACCGATCCAACGCCGCGCTCACCCAGCAACGGCACGGCAATCAATTCACGATCATCATGGCCGAGGCTGAGGACCGAACCGAACATGGTTTTCAATCGCTCGGCGTGGGCAAGGTTCGTCGAAAGGCCATGGGCGATGTCGTTTGTCACGTGGGTTCCGCCAATGGGCAGGCTGTCGGAGTCCAAAAGCTTGCCTTTGCGCAGCACCACAAATCCGGTGGTTGCCGCACCCATGTCGATGACCACCGTTCCCAGAGCGGTTTCATCCGGTGAAATCACGCCACGCGCCGAAGCGAGCGAAGACAGCGAGAGATTGACCGGGTGAAGGTGGGCGCTGGCAATGACCTGGCGCAAGTTGCGCAGCGCTGCTGGCTCAACCGTCAGAATGCCGATTTCAACACCAAGGACTTGCCCATGCAGGCCAAGCGGCGAGTCGACTGATTCAACACCGTCGATGGAATGGCAGCGCGGCGAAATGTGGATGATGCTGCGGTTGCCAATGGCGGCCTTGCCCATGGCGGCCGCCACCGCCGTATCAAGATCGCGCTGCGTCACTACGCCAGCCTGGACTTTCACATAGGCCCCGGACGTGAAAAGTTGCGGAAATCCGCCGGACACATTGATATGCACATCCTCTATGCGGCGGCGCGCATTGCGCTCGGCCCCGTCGACCGCCAGGCGGATGCTGCGTTCGGCTTCTTCGAGATTGGCGATGGCCCCATGGTTTATGCCGCGGGACACCGTGGTGCCCATGCCGAGGACCTGGAATGTCCGGCCCTGCCCGTCCTTTGCCGCAACAACGGTTGCGATCACGCAACAGATCTTGCTGGACCCGATATCGAGCACCGAAATGACTGCCCCTGGCGCGGGCATCGCGTTGCGGCCACCTGCAAAACCCTTCAACGCACCCGCGACCATTCCACCCAAACTCCCAGACCTCGTTATTGACGGGTTGCGGTTGATTTTGCAGCCACCCCGGCATTTGCTTCAGACTCGGCAACAGCCAGCGCCACGATCAGGCGTCCCGGCTGCCGCACGTCAATTTCACGAATGCCCTTGCCGAGTATCCCCTGCCGGGCATCAAGTGCTGCAACCTGCTTCAGCGCCACGTCCAATCCCTGTTCCGGCAAGGCGATCTTGACGCCATTGTCGAGATAGAGATTCCAGCGGCGCTGCCCCACACGGGCTGCGGCATGAACCCTGACAAATAGCTGAGGCAAGGCTGACATTTGGTTAACGAAGTCGGCGGCCGCCACATTGGCACCTGGTCCTGTCACCAGCGGCAGATGCTGCATGTTGCGCGGATCAAGTCCGGTCAGCGGCACGCCATCGCGGCCGATAACCTGGTAGACGCCATTGAACTGCCAGATGGCAAAGGCCTCGCGCTCGGCGAGCGAAATGTCGATGCGGTTCGGAAAGACGCGCTGCACTTCCGCCTGCCTGATCCAGTCGAGCCGCCGTAAAGCGGCGCGTGCCGCGCGGGCATCAAAGCCGATGAGACTGCTGCCGGGTTTCACGCCGATGGCATCGAGAACCTGTTGGGCGTCATGGTTCGTGAGACCAGTGATCGAAATGTCTTCCGCGGCAAGACCAACGACACCGGCGAGCTTGCCTGTCAGGTTGCCGAAGGGGCTGCCATCATAGTCGAGATGCCCGCCCGAGGACGCGCCATGGAAAATCGTGGCAGCGAGAAACACGACTGCGCCAAAGCGGGCGAGAATCCGCCAGCGCAATGGTTGTAATTTGACAGGTGCGCGACCTAGCGGTCGAGCGATGCGTCGTTGACCATCCATGTCACCAACTCCTCAAATGAATGTCCGGCATGGGCGGCAAGTTCCGGCACCAGTGACGTGCCGGTCATGCCGGGCTGTGTGTTGATCTCGAGCAGGATGAGTTCCGGCTCACGACCGTGCGTGTCATCAAGCCGGAAATCCGCCCGGGAAACGCCACGGCAGCCAAGCGCCTGGTG
>JANNFZ010000590.1:0-7595 GCA_031380375.1 Hyphomicrobiales bacterium | reverse complement strand
CGCATCGAGATCGTCCTGATCGCCGTAAATCGACTTCATCCCAGGCCATTGCATGAATGTCCGAAGGTGCGGTTCCGACTCAAGCGGCATGCGATAGCCCGCGATGCTTGCGGTTTGACCGGCAAAGGCGGTGCCGCCCGTGAAGCTTGCTGCCAGACCTGCAAGTGTTGTTTTCATGGCACTGCGCCGCGTTGTCATGGTTCAAGTCATCCTTGAAACGGGTTGCTCTTGGGTGATGCAGTGTATGGCACCGCCCCCGGCCGCGATCGCATTGACCTGCACCATGACGACCTTGCGGTCTGGGTAGGCCGTCTGGATTGTGGCAAGTGCCTTGGCATCGCTCGGAATGCCGTAGCCCGGAACAACGACGCCGCCATTGGCGATATAGAAATTGATGTAAGAGCGGCAGAAAATGTCGCTGGTGACGGTTGCGTCCACCGCTTCTTCAAGCGGCAGAACTTCAAAGTGGCGTCCCATGGCATCTGTCTGGCCCTGAAGGCAGGCGAGATTTTCTTTCAGAATGCGGGAGTGCGGATCAGCCGGGTCAGGATTACTCTCAAACAAGACAACGCCCGGCTTCACAAAGGCACACATGCCGTCAATGTGGCCATCGGTTTCCTTGTCCATCGGGTCACCCGGAAGCCAAACGACTTTCGTGACACCCAGCATGGCCTTGAGCTCGGACTCGGCCAGCGCCTTGTTCACGCCGGGATTGCGGTTGGGATTGAGAATGCTGGTTTCGGTGATGATCAGCGTGCCTTCACCGTCAAGGGCGAAGGATCCGCCCTCACAGGTCAGCCAGGAATTGCGGATGGCGGCATTCTCGCGCTCCAGAATGCGGCTTGCGAGCTTGTCATCCTCATCCCACGGGGCATGCTTTCCGCCCCAGGCATTGAAGTGCCAATTCACGCCTGCAAGTTCACCTTGTTGTCCAAGCACAAATGAAGGTCCGCAATCGCGCGTCCAAAAATCATCGACGGGCATTGCAACAACATCGGCAAGATTGCCAAGTCGGTTTCGTGCGGTTTCAGCGTAATCCGGATGGGCGACGACCGTGACCGGCTCGAACTGCGAAATTGCCGCCACGATCTCGAGGTACTCTTTTTGCATCGGGGCCAGCCGCGCCCCATAGAGGTCCTCCCGACAAGGCCAGATCATCCACGTCCGCGCGTGTTTTTCAAACTCGGCCGGCTTCCGGAAGACTGGTTTAACCTGAAGCCCATTCATATTCCTGGCCTTGGCCGGATTTTTTTCGACAGTGTTCAACATGTTCATTCCATGATCATTCGCGGCGATAATGCCAAGGCCCCAGGGCTGGTTGCAAATGAGAAGCACAGCGCCTATACATGAACGGTGTTCATATGAGACGCTTTCGCAATATCCCGCCTTTGCAATACCTCCTGGGCTTTGAGGCGGCGGCCAGGCTGGGGAGTTTCAGCAAGGCGGCAGAGGAGCTGCGGCTGTCGCAATCGGCCATCAGCCATGAAATGCGTTTGCTGGAAGCACGGCTTGGTCAATCGCTGTTCTTGCGCCAGGGACGTACCATAAAACTGACCGATGCCGGGCGGGATTATCAGCGCACGGTCCTGCAATCACTCGAACAGCTGGAAGGCGGCTATCGGCGGCTTGAGCCTTTCCGAAAACCCGGAAGCGTCGTGATCTATGCGCCCCATGACTTTGCGGCGCGCTGGCTGCTGCCGCGGATCGGCGGCTTGAAAAAAAACGTCCCGCTGTGCGACCCGTGGATTGACACCACAGGTGCTGAAGTGGATTTCGACGAGATGGAAGTGAGCATCGCCATCCTGCGGGCCCGCGAGGTTGACTCTCGATTGATTGGCCGCACACTGTTTGCCGATGCTTTGGTGCCTGTTGCCGCGCCAACTCTCATCAGGCGTCAGGTCAGAAATCCTGCGGACCTGTTGCAATTCCCTCTCATCCACGATGAGCGGCCGGAGGGCTGGAATGAATGGTTCGAGAGTGCCGGGATCGAGGGTGGCGAGATCTCGGCGGGCCTCGATTTCAGCAACAGTGATCTGGCCCTCGAGGCGGCACTGCAGGGCCATGGCATTGCCTTGGCAAGCCTGCCGCTGGTGCAGGATCTGGTGGCAGCAAAAAAACTAGTCCGGGTTTCAGCGCTCACCCTGCAGACGGGCCACTCTTGGTATGCTGCCTCAACCAGCAAGGAATTGTTGCAACCGATCACCAGGGATGCCTGGGACTGGCTCACGGCAATCACGAATGGCGATGGCCAGTGACCCCGGTAAAGCGCGCTAACATTGGATCAATCCCCTGGGTGATGGTGCCATCGCCTCGATGCCGTCCCCGGTGACCAGAATTTGATCTTCGATGATGAACCCGCCAAGGCCATCGATATACCAAGGTGTCTCGAAGGCCAGAACCATGCCGGGTTCGAGGATGGCATCAGACTGCGAAGCAATGTAGGGCCATTCCTCGCTCCAGATCGAAGCGCCGACGCCGTGGCCGAAATGCCCCCGGCCATAAGTTTCGTAACCTTGATCCCACATGGCGGCCAAGGTCACGCGGTGGACTTCGTGCAGCGGCACACCGGGCCGCAACAGTGCGAGACCCTTGTCGAAGGCACGGTGCAGGGCATCAAAAATCCGCCGCGCATCCGCCGAAGGCTTTCCCAGCACGGCGGTGCGTCCACCGTCGGAACTGTAGCCGTCGATGACACAGCCCACATCAATCTTGATGATGTCGCCGGGTTTGGCCGGGCCGCCCGGTGCAAAGCCATCGCCAGCGATGGCGATATAGGCCCAGGCCGATTGTGGTGCCTTTTCCCCGCGGCGTGCCGCTTCGGCAAAGGCTTCGGCCTTCCATATCTCCGTCATTTCTGCCGCATCCATGCCGGCATGTATTGCGTGCGTTAGCTTCGCTACACCGATGCTGGCATATTCGGCGGCGTTGCGCAGCATGGCAATCTCATCGGGATGCTTGATGGCCCGCAACTGCTCGACGATTCGCGTGCAATCGCGCCATTGAACGGGGATGCGTTGGAATGACGGGAAGTCGGCAACGGCCACGAATCCAAGCTCGAGCCCGACGGGCCCGTTCAGAAGCGAACGGTCAGCCAGCGCATCGCGCAGAAGATCAAGTGATGCCGCAAAATCATATTGTGCCGGACGCGGTGAACGCTGCGGCTTTGCGGTGTCAGCAACCGGATAATTTTCCGTCTCGACCCAAATACGGTGACTCCGCACGTCACTGATGCCCGATTGTGCGGCGAAGTTCCTGGCCTGCAGATCTCCGACAATGGCCGCCAGTGGTTGGGTTGCATCTGCCAGCACCACCACAAATGAAGCACCAGCGCGCCGCCAGTGGCTTGCAACACCTGGAAACGCGCCGGTGGCATAGGTGATTGATTCCGGCTGGGCGAGAACCAGGGCGGAAAGCCCTTGTTCCTGCATCAAACGGGCGGCGCGGTGCCGGTTGATATAGCCCGGCACCGCATCACCTTACTTGGTCGTGAGGTTGTAATAGGTCACGTCGGCTGACGAGCCCTGCACATAGCCCTTCACGTTGGCGCGCTCTGCCAGCTGGGCGGTTGACTGGGTCATGATGATGTAGGAACCCTCGTCGAGCACCTTCTTCTGCAGGTCGAGATACAACTGCTTGCGTTTGCCTTCGTCACGCTCGCGCACGGCGGCAGCCGTCATCGCCGCCACGTCAGGCGCATCCCAGTAGTTGCGCCAAGCGAGCGGCTTGCCTTTTGTCGCGGCGTCGGAATTGTCGAGATTGTTGGCGAAGCCATCGGCGTTGGTGTGCGGATCCATATAATCCGGTCCCCAATAGACCATCAGCATCTGGTGCTCACGGGCCCGATACTTGGTAAGCATCGGCTTCATTTCGGACGACAGGATGTTCACCTTGATGCCGCCTTGCGCCATTGTGGCCTGCACCGATTGCGCCATGTTGGTGAAAGGTGCAAAGTTTGGTGCATCCATATCGATCGAGAATCCGTCGGGGTAGCCTGCCTCCTTGAGCAGTGCTTTGGCCTTGTCCGGATCGAGCTTGTAGGGATTGTCATCGAGCGCTGCCCAGAAGCCCGAGGCCCAGAAGCTCTGATGGACCTGCTGCGACCCCTTCAGGAACGAATTCACCATGCCGTCGTAGTCGACGAGATAGCGCAAGGCCTGGCGCACGCGCACATCCTGAAGTTCCTTCTGCTTCATGTTGAGGCCAATGTAATACAGCAATGCCTCGGGGATTGAAGTGACCACCACATCGGCGTTGCCGGCCAGTCCCGCCACCTGGTCGGGGGTCAGGTTGCGCGCAATGTCAACGTCGCCCTTCTCGAGGGCAAGGCGCTGGGCTGCGGCTTCCGGCATGTGGCGGACGACCACGCGCTTCAGCTTGGCAAGGCCGCCGCGATAGTTCGGATTGGCTTCAAGCACGACAGTCTCATTGGGCTTCCACGATTTGATCGTGTAGGCGCCGGAACCAGCCGAGTTGGTCTTGAGCCAGGCATAGCCGAAATCGCCGTCGGCCTGGTGTTCCATGGCAACCTTCATGTCGACGACGGAGCCGACAACAGAAGACAACAGCGCGTAAACCAGCGACGGCGCGAAGTCTTCGGTGATGGTGATTTGCAGCGTCGACTCATCCGGAGCCGTCACCAGCTTGTCAATATTGTCCTTGTTCCAGCCGAGCTGGGAGATCAAAAACACCGGGGTTTTCTCGAGTTTGATGACCCGTTGCAGCGAGAAGGCGGCATCCATTGCGGTCACGGGATTGCCGGAGGCGAATTTCTGGCCGGGGCGGATTTTGAAGGCGAAAGTCTTGCCGTCCTCGCTCACCGTCACGCTCTCGGCCACGCCACCCACCAGCTTGGTGATGTCAGTTGGTTCGAAGCGCATGATGCGGTCGTAGGTGTTGGCAAGGATTTCAATGCCGGTCAGCTCATAAGCTTCGGCGGGATCCATGGAAATGAGGTCGTCAATCTGCTTGGCGATGACCAGCGTGTCGGCCGGAGTCTCGGCCATGGCTTGCGGCGTCAACGCCATCAGCACACCCGCCAACAGCGCATATTTGAAAGTCTTTAACATAAATATCTCCCTGATATTTCTCGAATTCCTGCGGCCGCCCAGAATGGTCCCAGCAGCAGTTAACGGCATCTGAGACCATTTTTGCGACCTTGGCAATATGATGGATGGGCAGGTCAGGTCACCGCCCGGGTAAAGCCCCGGCTGGCGGCGATGAGTTCACGCGTATAGTCCTGGTTCACAGTACCTGCGCGCAAATCCCCGGCGCTGACCACCTCAACCAGCCGGCCGAGCTGCATGATGGCGATGCGGTCGCAGAGATGGGCAACGACCGCCAGATCATGGCTGACGAGGATGCTTGTGAGGCTGTAGCTCTGGCGCAGCCTTGACAGAAGATTGAGGATTTCCGCCTGTACTGAAACATCGAGTGCAGACGTCGGCTCGTCAAGGAGGAGTATGGGCGGCTTGAGGATCAAAGCGCGGGCAATGGCAACGCGCTGGCGCTGTCCGCCCGACAACTGGTGCGGGTAGCGGAAGCGGTGCTGCAAAGACAGCCCGACATCGGCGATCGCGGCATTCACCTTCTCGTCAATGGCTGCAATGCTGTGGATGACCAAGGGCTCGCGCAGGATATCATCCACCGTCTGGCGTGGGTGCAATGAGGCGTAAGGATCCTGGAAGACAAGCTGCATGAGCCGCCGGTCCGCGCGGCTGCGGCGCATCGCAGCGGTGCGGCCGCCAACCTCCACGGCGCTGCTGCTCGGTGCCACGAGCCCGGCGATGGCCTTCAGCACCGTGGACTTTCCCGAGCCCGATTCCCCGACGATGCCGAAAGTTTCGCCGGCAGCGACGTCGAAGGAGACGCCACGCACCGCATGGATCGACCGTCCGTCGTTCTGGAAGGTCACGTTGAGATCTTTCACCGCGATCACAGCAGCCACTCCGGGTCGCGCGTCACTGTCGCCAGCTCGGCGCGCCGCACATCAAGTGAAGGTGCCGCCGCAATGAGAGCGCGGGTATAGGGATGTTTGGCATTCTGCAAGTCCCTTGCGGCACATTCCTCGACGATTTTGCCGCCATACATGATCAGCACGCGGTCGCAGAAGCTCGACACAATCGTCAGATTATGGCTGATGAATATGAGCCCCATGCCGCGATCGCGCACCAGATCGTCGAGAATGCGCAACACCTCGTTCTGCACGGTCACATCGAGTGCCGAAGTCGGTTCGTCGGCGATCAGGAAATCCGGTTCCGCCACCAGCATCATGGCGATCATGGCGCGCTGGCCCATGCCGCCGGAGAGCTGATGCGGATAGAGGTTATAGACCACATCGGGGTTCCGGATCTTCACTGCCTCGAGCATGGCGAGGGTTCGCCGTTCAGCATCCTTGTGGCTCGAGCCCAGGTGCAGGCGGCAGGTCTCGCCGATCTGCTGGCCGATCTTTCTTACCGGATTGAGCGAATATTTGGGGTCCTGCATGACCATCGACATGCGACGGCCGCGCAGCCGCCGCCAATCGCGCTCGGTACAGGCGAGAAGATCATCACCACCGAAGCGCATGGTCTTCGCGGTGACGATGCCGGGATGCGGAATGAGGCCGAGCAGTGCCCGGCCGGTGGTGGATTTTCCGGATCCGGATTCACCGACAATACCAAGACGCTCACGCCCGAGCGTGAAACTCGCATTGCGCACCGCCCGGGTGACACCACCACGCCCCGGAAACGAGACATTCAGGTCTTCGACGGTGAGGAGGGGCGTGCTCATGATGATTTGGGATCGAACACGTCGCGCAATCCGTCGCCCAGAAGGTTGAAGCCCAAGCTGACAATGAAAATGGCGATGCCGGGAATGGTTGCCACCCACCACTGGTCGAGGATCACGTCGCGGCCTGCCGAAACCATGGCACCCCATTCGGCTGACGGCGGCTGCGCGCCAAGTCCAAGGAAGCCAAGCCCCGCCGCTGTCAGGATGATGCCTGCCATGTCGAGCGTCAGGCGCACGATGACCGAGGACAGGCACAGCGGCACAATGTGCTTGAACAGCACCCGCCACGTCGATGCGCCCTGCATCACCACGGCCAAAATGAAATCGCTCTTGGCGATGGTCACCGTTTCGGAACGGGCGATCCGGGCATAGGGCGGCCAGGCCGTGAGCGATATGGCGATCACCGCATTCTCGATGCCGGGCCCGAGTGCTGCGGCAAAAGCCAGTGCCAGGACAAGGCGGGGGAAGGCGAGAAAAATGTCGGTGATGCGCATCAGCACCGCGTCCACCCATCCGCCCAGATAGCCGGCGAGCGTTCCCACAGCCAGTCCGACGGGTGCCACCACCACCGACACCAGCATGACGATGGTCAGCGTGACCCGCGCGCCAAAAAGCGTGCGCGCATAGATGTCGCGGCCCAGTTCATCCGTGCCAAACCAGTGTCCGGCGGAGGGCGGCAAAAGCCGGTTCGCAAGATCCTGTTCAATTGGCGAGATGCCGCCTGCAAGCTGCGGCGCAAAAATCGCCATCAAGACAAGCACGGCAACGATGAAGAGGCCGGTGAGTGCGGCCGGATTGGAATCAATCGCCAGCAATCCGCGCCAGGC
>JANNFZ010000579.1:0-4117 GCA_031380375.1 Hyphomicrobiales bacterium | reverse complement strand
AATACCCGGACGGCACTTGAGAGATTGCGGGTGCCACGCGCTTTGTCGATTTCTCCGACGAGACCAGCAAGGCTCTTGCCTTCCGCTTTCGCGGCTTCGTTGAGGACGTTCCAGAATTCAATTTCAAGGGACAGCGAAGTGCGGTGTCCGGCAATCGTCAGCGAGCGTTTGAGATCACGGCTCACGCTTGTGGCCATCGAGTTTCGCAGCCGACAACCGATCTTCCGCCTTGGTGGTTTTCTTCTCGGCCTTGCTGCGCCCGAATTTCAAGCGATTGGCCGCCGCAAGGCGTTGCTTTTCGGTGCGGGCCTTGTCCTTGCGGGCTTGGCTGAGTTTGATGACGTCGCCCATCATGCAGGACCCAGCATGTTTTCCGGGCGCACAATCAAATCGAAATCTGCGGCGGGAATGCCATCCTTGATGGCTTCCTCACGCAAAGTGGTGCCGTGCTTATGGGCGGCCTTGGCGATCTTGGCGGCGCGGTCATAGCCGTATTTTGGTGCCAATGCCGTCACCAGCATGAGTGAGCGATCAAGGCCTGCCTTGATGTTGTCGAGCCGGGGTTCAATGCCGACCACGCAATTATCGGTGAAGCTGACGGCGGCATCGCCGAGCAATTGCACCGATTGCAGGAAATTATAGGCCATGACGGGGTTGAAGACATTGAGTTCGAAATGGCCTTGCGATCCTGCAAAGGTGAGGGTGGCGTGATTGCCAAAAACTTGTGTGCAGACCATGGTCAAGGCCTCGCACTGGGTGGGATTGACCTTGCCCGGCATGATCGATGAGCCAGGCTCGTTTTCCGGCAGGTTCAACTCGCCGAGGCCGGAGCGCGGCCCCGATCCCAGAAAGCGGATGTCATTGGCAATCTTGAACAGCGATGCGGCAACCGTGTTGATGGCGCCGTGGGTCATAACCATGGCATCATGGGCGGCGAGGGCCTCAAACTTGTTGGGGGCTGAAGTGAATTTCATTTTGGTTATCGCGGCAATGCGGCTTGCCACTGCTTCTGCGAAACCGACCGGCGCATTCAAACCCGTGCCCACAGCTGTGCCGCCTTGGGCCAATTGCATCAGCATGGGCATGGTTTGTGCAATGCGGGCGATGCCATTGTCGATCTGCTGGGTGTAGGCGGAGAACTCCTGGCCCAATGTCACCGGGGTTGCATCCTGCGTGTGGGTACGGCCGATTTTGATAATCTTTGCAAAGGCATGGGCCTTGTCGTTCAAGGCATTCCTGAGCTTCTGCAGGGCTGGCAACAGGTGGTGGTCAATCTCCTCGGCGCAAGCAATGTGCATGGCTGTGGGGTAGGTGTCGTTGGATGACTGGCTCATGTTGACGTGATCATTGGGATGCACCGGTTTTTTCGAGCCCATGACGCCCCCCATGATTTCAATGGCCCGGTTGGAGATCACCTCATTGGCGTTCATGTTGGATTGGGTGCCTGAACCCGTCTGCCATACGGCCAAAGGAAAGTGGTCGTTGAGCTTGCCCTCGATTACTTCGCTGGCGGCTTCGATGATGCCGTTGGCGATGTACTGGTCAAGGCGGCCCAGGGCCAGGTTGGTTTCGGCGGCGGCACGCTTCACAATGCCAAGGGCCCGGACCACCGAGGCCGGTTGCTTTTCCCAGCCGATCTTGAAATTCTGCAGGGAGCGTTGCGCCTGGGCACCCCAATATTTGTCGGCGGCCACTTCAATGGGGCCGAAGCTGTCAGTTTCGGTGCGGGTATTCTTTGCCATGATTCACACTTCCAGATGTGGCGCTGGCACTAGCACGGGTCGAGGGACTAGGCCAGAAGCTGCGGAAACTCAGGCGCGTCCATGATGGCACCATGGGCCAGCGTGACATTGCGAAAAGGCGGCGAAGTTTTGACACCCTCGCGGCGGGCAAAGCGCGCGTCATCGCCGAGCAAACGCAACGAGAAGGCGCGGCGCTGGTCGCTTTTCGAATTGTTGGCGGGGGCACCATGCAGGGTCTTGTAGTTGAAGGCCACGGCGTCGCCTGGTGCAAGGTCCCAGCCTACGACATTGAATTTGTCACGATTGCCATTGATATCAGGTACTTCCTCAAGGCCGTCGTTGTCGTTCAAGGGGGTCTTGTCGAAACGTTCGGGGCGGTAATATTTTCCCCAAGCTTGTGACCCCGCAACAAATTCCAAGGTGCGGTCGCGCGGCACATGATCGAGTGGAATCCATAAGGACACCGTGTCATTGCCGTCAACGCAGTAATAGGGCTGGTCCTGGTGCCAAGGCGTTGCGACTCCAGCACTCGCCTCTTTCACCAGAACATGCTCGTGGAACAAGCGCACGGTTTTCGAGCCCATGAGCTGGCGGCCAATGTCGGCGGCTTTGGAGTTGAAAATAAAATCGCGGTACTCGGCAATGCGGTCCCAGTTGCAATAATCGCCGAAGAATTTTCCGCCGCCTTCCTTGCCCTGATAGAGCTTGGCGTCAGAACTCGGCTCGGCCATGTTGCGGGCAATGCCGGCTTGCAGCTTTGACACCCAGTCGGTGAACAGGCCGTGCAAGGGGACCGCGCCGTCACGGCGGAACTGGGCGATTGTTTCGGCGGAAAGCGTTGTCATGGGTAAACTCCTGATGGGACCAGCTTAGGCCATCAGGGCCGGAAACCAAGCCTCATGGGCGGCGCGAAGTTGTGCAACCGCGACCATGGTTTTGTCGCCAAGCTTGAGTGCAGCGTTGGCCGTCACCATGCCGACCTGTTCGAGGGCAATGCCCTGCTTTTTGGCCGAGGCGAGGATGGATTTGACATTTTCAGGCGCGCAAGTGAGCACATAACGGGCCTGGTCTTCGCCAAAAAGTGCGGCGTGTTCGGTGCTTTCGAGGCTTGCGCCAAGGTTACCGGCCATGGCCATTTCAGCAATGGCACACAAAAGTCCACCATCAGAAATATCATGTACAGCAGTGAGTTGCGACGTATTGATGAGGTTTCGCACAAAGTCTCCGTTGTGCTTTTCCAGCGCCAGATCGACGGGCGGCGGGGTTCCTTCCTCCCGATCCAGCACTTCACGGAGATAGATTGACTGGCCAAGGTGGCGGCCTTCGCCGCCGACCAGCAAAATGGCATCCCCCGGCGACTTGAATTTCAGCGTCATCATCTTGGAAAGGTCGTCCAAGAGGCCGACGCCGCCGATGGTGGGGGTGGGCAAAATGGCTTGGCCATTGGTCTCGTTGTAGAGGGAGACATTGCCGGAGACGATGGGAAAATCGAGGGCGCGGCAAGCTTCGCCAATGCCTTTCAGGGCCATCACGAATTGCCCCATGACCTCGGGTTTTTCAGGATTGCCGAAATTGAGATTGTCGGTGACGGCAATGGGCATGGCACCCACGCACGTCAAATTGCGCCAGCATTCAGCCACTGCCTGCTTGCCGCCTTCGAATGGGTCAGCTTCGACATATCGGGGTGTTACATCGGACGAGACGGCAATGGCTTTCTGGCCGCTAATGCGGACCACACCAGCGTCGCCACCCGGCACCTGTGCGGTGTTCGATTGAATGAGACTGTCATATTGTTCCCACACCCAACGCCTGGACGACATGTTGGGCGAGCCGATGATTTTCATAAGGGCCGCACCCAAATCACGCGGGGCTGGCACATCGACAATTGCCTTTGCCTTCTTCGGCTCGACCCAGGGCCGGTCATATTCCGGCGCTTCATCGCCCATGGCCTTGATGGGCAGATCAGCCTTGACCTCGCCGCCATGTGTGATGACAAAGCGCAGCGTGTCGGTGGTCGTGCCGATAATGGCGAAATCCAATCCCCATTTTTTGAAGATGGCATGGGATTGCGCTTCCATCTCGGGGCGCAGCACCATCAGCATGCGCTCCTGGCTTTCCGAGAGCATCATCTCATAGGCTGTCATGCCGGGCTCGCGGGTCGGCACCTTGTCGAGATCAAGCTCGATGCCAAGATCACCCTTGGCACCCATCTCGACCGCTGAACATGTGAGGCCGGCAGCTCCCATATCCTGGATGGCGATGACAGCACCGGTGGCCATCAGTTCAAGGCAGGCTTCAAGCAGGCATTTTTCGGTGAAGGGATCGCCGACCTGCACGGTTGGGCGTTTCTCATCGGCGTCGTCGCCAAATTCGGC
>JANNFZ010000570.1:0-2874 GCA_031380375.1 Hyphomicrobiales bacterium | reverse complement strand
TTCCCTTCGGCGATTTCCTGCGCATGGTCGGGGCCGACACAAAGGCGCGCTATGTCAGTTTCAAATGCGCCGACGATTATTATTCAAGCATCGACATGGCGACAGCGCTGCATCCGCAGACCATCCTGGCGTTGACGTTCCGCGACCAGCCGCTGCCGCCGAAATACGGCTTCCCCATGAAGCTGCGGGTGCCGACAAAACTCGGTTTCAAGAATCCGAAACACATCATGTCGATGTATGTGACCAATGATTACCCGGGCGGCTTCTGGGAAGACCAGGGCTATAACTGGTTCAGCGGGTCATAGATTTGCCAAGGCGCTTGGCGCTGCGCATGACGGTTTCATTGATGCGCACTTGCCAACCGGGTCCGGTGGCCTTGAAGGCGGCCAGCGCCTGCTTGTCGAGCCGCAGTGACACCAGCTCTTTGGTACCACTGCCCAGCGGCCGGCCCCGCCGCACCAGCTTGCCGTTCACATAGAATTTGCCCCGCGCAAACATCTCATCTGTCAGTTCGGGTGCATCGTCATCAGGGTTCAACATAGATTTTGTAGCGGTTCTGTTCGCGGTCATTGGCTTTCACTCTACCCCCTCCCGTCATTCCCGCGAAGGCGGGAATCCCGCTTTCTGTGGGCTTGGAACCGTGAAGCGGGACCCCCGCCTTTGCGGGGGTGACGATGTGTGAAAATTAAATATAGCTACAAAAATTCAACGTCAACCTGTCCCCTCTCCTTGGGAGAGGGTGGAGCGACGCGCCGGGTGAGGTTCCTTCCGCCGCCAATCCCACCCCTCCCCGATTTTCGGGTCATTCAACTGGCTCGCCCGCTGATGCCCGGCGGCAGCGTTCAAGTTCCTTTTCGAACTCGGCAATCATGGCATCGCGCTCGTCAGCCGGAAAAATCCGGGCGTTGTAGCGGAAATCCTTTTCCTTCAGCACGGCGCTGGCCTTGCCCCAGGGCATGTAGTCGGCGCGGCGCAAGTCCCGCAGCACGCTGTGGAGATGGCGGCGGAGCAGGTCAAAATCCTCCGGCGGCGGGCCGGAAGGCTTTGGCGGATCAAACAACGAGGGTTGGCGCATGAGGGCGGATTTTAGAGCAATGGCCGCTTGGCGCAATCTTCTTCGATCAGGCGGCGCTCGGTTGTGGACAAACCATAGAGGTCATAGAGCGCCTCGTTCATTTCGTCCTCCCGCGAAAGGATTTTTTCCGTCAGGTCGAGAAGTGCATCGACGCGGGCGATGAACTGGCGGGCAGCGTCGGAGTGGTCGGGGGATGGATACCGGCCCAGTTGCGCGGCAAAGCCTTTGGCGTCCTTCTGGCGCTGCGACAGCACATAGCGCCAGTAGTGTTGCGCCAGCAGGCCCTTGTCGTCGGCGAGGAAAATGCGATGCAGCACGGGCTTGCCGCCGGCCAGCAGGCGCAGTTCGCCCTTGTTGAATTCCGCCGTCAGTTCAGCGCGGGAATCGAGAAAGCCCTGCAGGGCGTTGAGTTTGCCTTCTTCCAGTTCTTTCAGCCTGGCCTTGGCCCAGTCGGTGCGTTCGCTTTCCTTCACGCTGCGCGGCATTTCCTGGGCAAGGGCCTTCAGGTCAGGCAGATCGGGCCAAAGCAGTTTCGGTTTGTAGGTGGCCCGGGGCAGAATGGACAGGCGGGTTTCCACCTCGGCAATCAGGTCGCGGCGCGACGTCCATTGGTCCTGCAATAGCCTGGCCCGCTTGCCAATGGCGGCTTGCTGTTTGGGTGTGGCCTTTGGAATGGGCAAGGGTGCTATAAATTGCTTGTTGGCCTCGAACCAGCCGCCATCTTTTGGTTTTGCAATTCTCCGAAAAACGAAGTCCGCAACGCTGCCATTCAGCGCCCCGAGCAGAAATGCAATATCAACTCCGCGAGCAGCAATAATCCCATTGACACGTACATTGTTGAGATACTTGCTCCCCTCGAAATCTGCAGAAACTCTCATGTTGGGTACAGTTTGCGCAACAATCAGTTTAGGTCGATCATGGCTCAGAAGATTCTTGGGATATACATACCCCCACCAACCATCATCGACGTCCATTTTGGGAGACTCTCGAGATCGAAGTTCTTTCTCAAACGTTTTGAAGTAGCCAAGCGCATGCGGAAATTGTTGTGACAGAATTTTCTGGCTAATAAGTTCTCGCCCTCCACTTGATTGATCAATGTACGGAAAGAGCAAATGTTTGTCCTCTTGAGGCACAACATATCGCTTTGCTTGTGGGCCCGAAATCAAGGGTTTCATCATTGAGTCTTCGATCGTGAACTCAATGTCTTGGCCCTCGCGATAGCTGCAGACATATTTGTTCGGACCAACTTTCACTAAATGGTAGATTGAATCGTGACTGGTCACTACGCCTTGAAATATCGATTCAGTAAGTTGACTAGATCCCAATTTGTCGCAAACTTCTGCCAGCCGGACGACAACGTTGCGCTCTTCGCCAGATAGCATCACCCATTCTTCGCCTGACCCAAGTGCTGTGTAAGAAACGCTGTTGTCTTCAGCGGTCCAAATTATGCTGCCAATTTCTCCCATTGCGGAGTTCACAACACTGACAGCTTCATTCGCGTGGCGCGTAAAAAACTGCAACGCCGTGTAAGTTATCGCCTCCTTGAACACCTGAAAGCTTTTGAAATCGAGCCAACGTTCCAGTTGCCTCGTCCGGTGCAGCAGGCGGCGCAGGCCTGCACCATATTCATTCACCGTCCACAGGCTCGGCGCGATATAGGCCATGCGGCCACCGGGCGACAGAAGCCGCAGGCCTTTTTCAATGAAGGGCAAATAGAGATCGAAGTTGCCTGTCTGCGTGCTCTCATAAGTGCCCACCGGGCGCTCGGCGCGGAGGTAGTTCACCACGTCAGGGTCCAC
>JANNFZ010000407.1:0-11704 GCA_031380375.1 Hyphomicrobiales bacterium | reverse complement strand
ACGGCACCGCGCGAATACACGCAATTCGCCCGCAACCCCGCCAACAATGTGCAGATCGGCGGCAACAACATGGTGTTCGCGCCCGTCTATGGCCCGCCCTTCATCCGCAATCTCGATGAAGGCCGCCGCTATGCGACGATCGAGGATTTCCGCAACTTCGCCAAGCTCGTCTACATGCTGCCAAGCCTGCATCATGCCGGCGGCACACTCTGCGAGCCCGTCGACGTGCCGGTGCACAAGCGCCACCTCGACATGATCTACACCCACATCAAATATTCCGACAAACCCTTCATGGCCTCGGTGACGGCGGGCGAGCGCTCGGCCGACAGCGTGGCCATGGCCGAGATGGTGTTCGGCAAGGAGTTCGTTGACCAGAACTGCGTGATGACCTCGCTCATCAATGCCAATTCACCGATGGTTTGGGACGGCGTTATGCTGGGGGCCCTCAAGGTTCTCGCCCGCGCCAACCAGGCAACGGTGATCTCGCCCTTCATTGTGGCGGGTGCCATGTCACCGACCACGACTGTCGGCACGTTGACACAAATTCTGGCTGAAGCGTCGGTCGGCATCGCCTTCACGCAATTGTGCCGTCCGGGTGCGCCCGTGGTGTTCGGCACTTTTGCCGCGTCCATGTCGATGCAATCAGGCGCTCCCACTTTCGGAACACCGGAGCCTGCCCATGTCACTTTCGGTGCGGCACAACTGGCGCGCCGCATGGGTGTTCCCTTCCGCTCCGGTGGTGGACTTTGCGGATCCAAGGTTCCCGATGCGCAGGCGGCATATGAAAGCTCCAATACACTTTGGTCCACGATCCTTTCAGGCGTGAACTTCTGCCTGCATTCGGCAGGTTGGCTCGAAGGCGGTCTTTCCTCGGGCTATGAGAAGCTCATCATGGACGCTGACCAACTCACCATGCTCCAGAAATTCGCCGAAGGTGTCGACTTCTCCGAGAACGGCCAGGCCATGGACGCCATCCGCGAAGTGGGTCCGGGTTCGCATTACCTTGGCTCGAAGCACACCCAGGACAATTTCGAAACGGCCTTCTGGCGCTCTTCGCTCGCCGACAATAATTCATTCGAACAGTGGCGCGACGACGGTGAAAAGGACATCGTCGTCCGTGCCAATGCCAAGTGGAAACAAATGCTGCGCGACTATGAAGCGCCGGCCCTTGATCCCGGCATCGACGAGGCGCTCGTGGAATTCATGGCGAAGCGCAAGGCCGTTTTGCCCGACAGCGTGAGTTGAATGCTCAGTAGAGCGACCGCACTTTTTCCAGTTCAGCGGCCAGCGCTTTTGCATCGCGGGATTTCACGGCCAGCGCCATGGCGGGCAGGCGCGGGGCCAGCAATGCACCGGCGATAGTGAAGAACTCATCTTCGTCCAGCGTCTCAATCGGTTTGCCGTCTTCGGCCAGCAACAGCGCGAGACAGGCCGTGGCCATCACCGTCAAATTCGGGTCCGAGCCATCAAGATAGGCAAAGTTGCCGCGGGCCTTGCCGGTGCGGGCAATGGCCCGACATTCAACAAGCGCCAGCAGCACCCCGCCCAACACAGTAACGCGATCTGCTGCGGTGGGCGTTGGCCGTTCGGCCAAATGCCGTCGTGCCGCATCAACACGATGCTCGAGCACCAGAAAGGGCGGCTCGGCGCAGCGCTCAAGAATGTGCCGGGCGGCGCGGAAAAAATAGGCCGTGAACAGCGATGTCATGGCAAGGCGGTTTTCACCGATGGCCTTGGTCACTTCTTCGACCATATGGGGCGCAAATGGCGACGGCAGATTGCGCCATTGCGGCAAGAAGAGCCTGATCGACAGGTCGGCAGCGCGGGACAAAAGCCCGTCGGCAAAGCGTGCCAAACCACCGACCATGCGGGACAGGGCAGTTGGCGTTGCCAAACCAGCATTGTCGGCCCCTGACATGTCGCGGACATAGAACTGGGCGGTGCGCAGGCCATCGCGCAGGCCCGCCGCCATGCACACGGCATGGTCAACCAGTGAATCGGTGCGAACAGCGCTGCTCATGGCCAAATTGAACCTTGCCCCGGGGGTTGCGTCAAGCGATAGTACGGGACCGATGTTAACACCACTCAAAGACGAGATCGCAAACCTGCCGGACCTCGCCCATGAGGCCCGCCGTTTTCGCACGATCCTCAAGAGCTTTGAGCGCAACCTGGATTTGCTGTTCCGGGATTCATCAATCGCAACCAATGTGGATCACGGCGCGTTGGCCACGGCTTTTGCCAATTGGCGGCAGCGCTTTGACTCGACGAAACACCTGGCCGACATCAACCGTCAGGATTTCGTCATTTATTCAGCAGGCCTGATGCTGAAGGAATTGCTGGCCGCAGCCCCCTTGCACTTGACGCCGCGCGACACCGCCGCTGGCAAACTGCCGGAAACGCTTTCCAGCCACCCGCTCAACAGTTGGCCCGAAGGCTATGCCTATACAAGTTTCTGCCTGTCGGTGGCCGGTGCCATTTTGCAGGACATGGGACAGGCCCAGCCCGATGCCGCGACAGTTTCCGATGATCCAAAATTCTGGCTGTCTTTCCGCGAAAACGTCGCCGAGAATCCGGCGGCGGCCGTCGCCTTTTTTGATCTTGTCTGCGGCAAGCAACCCAATTGGGACGCCCCCGATGTGCCGTGGTTGCGGCAGGCCTTTGCCGGGGCCAAATTGCTGCCCCGGAATTAACCCATCGCCGTTTGCAGATGCGGCCAGACCTCGAGCGTGCCGCGATAGATCATGTCACCCGCCACATAGAGAATGATGAGCAGGCCGACATAGGCAATCCAGCGGTGGTTCTGCAGCAGACGCGCGATGAACGTCGCGGCCAGTCCCATAAGGGCAATCGAGAGAATGAGGCCGATCACCAGCACTGTCGGATGTTCTCGCGCCGCACCCGCCACGGCCAGCACATTGTCGAGTGACATGGAGACATCGGCAATGACGATTTGCCAGGCGGCTTGGGTAAATGTCTTGCGGGGTGCGCCCTTGGCGATGACGCCGTCGGCATTGATATCCTCGCCGGTCACGGCCTCGAGAGCCGCCAGGTCATGGGCACCGTCGCGCAACTCGCGCCACATTTTCCAGCACACCCACAACAACAGAATGCCGCCCATCAGCAGAAGGCCCAGGACCTGGAGCAATTGCGTGGTGAGCCCGGCAAAAATAATACGCAAAACCGTGGCGGCAATGATGCCGACGAGGATCGCCTTGTTGCGCTGGGCCTTGGGAAGGCCTGCCGCAGCGAGACCTATGACGATGGCATTGTCTCCGGCCAGCACAAGATCGATCATGATGACCTGGCCGAGTGCCACAAGGGCTTCTTGCGACGTCAGGCTTTGCAGGATTTCAAGCACGGAACATCCAAAAGAGATTATTCATCAGGCTCAAATAGGGGGCCAAGTGGCATGGCACAAGAGTTTAATCAGGTGCCAGCTTGGTTGCCGGAAAGCAGAACGTGACCGGGAATGCCCACCGCTGATTTGAGCAGGTCGCCACTGACGGCATTCTGGTGATCCATGGCGATGATGGCGGCTTCAGCGGTGATGACATTGTTGCTGACAGTGATGCTTGCGGCACCTTCGGCGGCCGAGACTTCGATGCCGTGGCGGGCACCGCGCACGAGATTCGCAGACGCTGTCAGATTGCGGCACTTGCCCCAGCCCAGGCGAATGCCGAAGTCCCGGGCATTCTCGATGACGTTGTTGCTGACCATGGTGTCGGCCTCGCAATGGATGCCGCCGACTTCGGCCTTCGGGTCACCCGTGCCTTGGCGCAGGTTGCGGATGACATTGCCATTGCAAACCGCAAGCCTGCCATCGACATCATAGTTGGCGATGGAAATGCCGAAGGCTGAGTCCTCGACAATGTTGCCGGAGATAACGCAGCCTCGAAAATCGAACTCGGCATAAAGTGCCGTCTCTTCGCAGCGGGCGACGGAATTGCCGATGATCTGGATGCCGCTGCCGGAATTGCTGCGGATGGCAGAGAATGCACAATCACTCACGCGGTTGTTTGAGACCAGCACATTGCCGGCGCGAAACACACTGATGCCATTGCCGTTCTGGCCGGAGCCGCCATCGCGGGCCGCAACGCGCTGCACGCGGTTTCCGGTGACAATGGTGCCGTCCTCACCCGCACTGCTGCGCCACACCTGAATGCCGTTGTTGCCCATGTCGGAAACTGTGTTGCCCGAGACCAGCATGCCCGCTGCGTCAATCGAAAAAACTGCGCCCTGTTCCTGTTTCGCGAAATCACAATTCGTGACACGGCCAGCACAGGCTTCAAGTTCAACACCCCGCGCACCACCAAGGAAGCGGCAGCCGTCGATGACCAGATTCATGGCGCGTCGTGCTTGCACAAGGTTTCCCGCCTGCTGCGTGGAAGAAAATGCAATGTCCCGGAGCGTTATGGCATCGGCATCCGCCATGAGGAAAATCGGATCGGCATTGATCGCTTGCAGGATGGTGCGCCCGGGAACACCGGTGATTGCGCTGCCTGTTGGCAGCGACAAGCTTGCGCAATTGAATGTGCCCGCACCCAGCGAAAGGGCTTCGCCCTTGGCCAAAGCGCTTGCCAAAGCCTCGCGCAGCATAGCCGTGTGGTCGCCATTGCCTTTCGGCAATAGGGCAGGCAACGCGGTGGTGGGCGCAATTGCCAAAGCCAATGCAACGAGGCCCAAACTGCGGCGAGACAGGCAGGCGGTGATCATGATGTCGGCCTGTGCCGTTGTGCGTAACCCAAGTGGGAACTCAGCACTTCAAGAAGAGAAAGCGCCGCTTCTGGGATGGCCGTGCCGGGCGGATAGACAGCTGCAGCCCCCATGGCGATCAGGCGCTCAACATCTTCCGGCGGAATGACACCACCAGCCACAATCAGAATATCTTCGCGACCCAGTTTGGCGAGTGCTGCTTTCAGCTCCGGCATATGGGTGAGATGGCCTGCGGCAAGTGAAGACACACCAACAATGTGAACGTTTTCCGCAACGGCGCGTTTGGCAACCTCCTCTGACGTTGCAAAGAGCGTGCCGATCACGACCTCAAAACCAATGTCGCCAAAGGCCGAAGCAATGACCTTCTGGCCACGGTCGTGGCCGTCCTGGCCGATCTTTGCAACGAGTATGGCAGGCGCCCTACCTTCGGCCTCGGCAAAGGTTTTGACCGCTCGCTTTGCGGCTTCGATTTTCTGCAAATCCTTTGCCGTTGCCACATAAATGCCGCGCACGGCCTTTGGCGTGGCTTGATGGCGGCCCCATACTGCTTCCAGTGCCGCCGACATTTCGCCAACCGTCGCCATGGCGCGGGCCGCGATGACGCAAGCGTCGAGCAGATTGCCCTCCCCGCTTTTTGCGACTTCGCCAAGCACCATCAATGCGGATCGGACTTCCGCCGGGTTTCTTTCGGTGCGCAGGCGTTGCAGCTTTTCAATTTGCGCCGCGCGCACCGCAGAATTGTCGACTTTCAGGATTTCGATTTCCTTGTCGTTGTCCGCCTTGAAGCAATTGACACCGACCACTACCTGTTCGCCTCCATCAATGCGTGCCTGGGTGCGGGCCGCAGCTTCCTCAATGCGTTGCTTGGGCAGGCCTTGCTCGATAGCCTGCGCCATGCCACCCAGTTTTTCGATCTCATTGAGGTGTTCATGCGCCCGCGCCATCAAGTCACCGGTCAGCTTTTCGACGAAATAGGATCCCCCCCAGGGATCAATCACATCACAGGTCCCGGCTTCGATTTGCAGGAACAATTGCGTGTTGCGGGCAATGCGGGCGGAAAAATCCGTCGGCAGGGCCAGCGCCTCATCAAGGGAATTGGTGTGCAGTGATTGCGTGCCGCCTTGCGTTGCCGCCATCGCTTCGATGCAGGTGCGGGTGACATTGTTGAACACATCCTGGGCTGCGAGACTCCAGCCGCTGGTCTGACAATGGGTGCGCAGCATCGTCGATTTTTCGTGCATGGCACCGAGTGATTGCATCATCCCGGCCCAGATCACCCTGGCGGCACGTAGCTTCGCCACTTCCATGAAGAAATCCATGCCGATGCCGAAAAAGAAGGAAAGCCGTGGCGCAAAATCATCAATGGCAAGTCCCGCCGCGATCCCTGACTTCACATATTCAAAACCATCGGCCAGCGTATAGGCAAGCTCGAGATCGGCGGAAGCACCGGCCTCCTGCATGTGATAGCCGGAGATCGAAATGGAATTGAACTTCGGCATGTGCTTCGCGGTGTATTTGAAGATATCCGAAACAATGCGCATGGATTGCATTGGCGGATAAATATAAGTGTTGCGCACCATGAACTCTTTCAGAATATCGTTCTGAATGGTGCCAGAGAGTTTGTCTGGCGCAACACCCTGCTCTTCGCCAGCCACGATATAGAGCGCCATGATCGGCAGCACGGCGCCGTTCATGGTCATTGAAACGGACATCTTGTCGAGGGGAATGCCATCGAACAACGTGCGCATGTCATAGATCGAATCGATGGCCACTCCCGCCATGCCGACATCGCCCGCCACACGGGGATGGTCGCTGTCATAACCGCGATGGGTGGCGAGATCGAAGGCGATGGAAAGCCCCATTTGCCCCCCCGCAAGGTTGCGGCGGTAAAAGGCGTTCGAATCCTCAGCCGTTGTGAAGCCCGCATACTGCCGGATGGTCCAGGGTTGCGTCACATACATGGTGGGATAGGGCCCGCGCAGGTAGGGCGCGAGACCGGGCCAGGACGGCGCATAATCCGGCGTGTCGGCGGCCGTGTAGTGTGGCTTGATGGCGATGCCTTCCGGCGTGGAAAAATCAGGAATGCGGCTCATCACACGACCTCGGGCGGAAGTTCATGTGCTGGCCGGTGGGATGTGACGCCAATCACAGGCCTGACCGTGGAAACACCAGAAGGCCAGACGCCGCGTTCAACCGACTGAATCACTTTCAAGGCTTCATTGCAAAGTTGTTCGGTTTTTTTCTCGAAAGCCCCTGCCCCCGCTGCAGGATCGGCGACGCGCCAGAGGTGCGATTCATGCAGCAGGATATTCTGGACGTTGCGTGCGACACGCCGCGCAAAGGCATTGGGCACACCTTGCTTAATCGAGAAAGGAAGAACAGAAAATGAATCGGCACCACCAAGCCCGGCACCGAACGCTGCCGACACAGCACGGAGAATATTGCTGTGGACGTCGACACCAGCGAACATCTTTGATGAAGTCTCGCCATGCAGGGCGAGAGATGCATCAGGCAATTTACCGCGTGAGAGAATGTCGCGCCAGAGGACGCGGGCGGCGCGAAACTTGGCAATCGTCGTGAGAAAGTCCTGTGACGCAGCAAGGGTGATGCTGACCGCATGGGCCCGCGTTGCAGCAGCCAGAAAATCAAGATCACTGAACGCGGCCATGGCCGTCGCCATGACAGCACCCAGTTCCTGCCCGTCATCACAACCTTGGTCATGGAATTTGCGGCCATCACTCCGCATCAACGGACCGGAGAAACCCTTGCCATTCAGACGCCGTGCCAGATCCGGCGAGGCAACGCCAAAGTCAATGGCGAGCCTTGCGGGGTCAAGCGGCATTGCCGCAATCTGTGCGACGATGGCCTCCGCACTTTCGTCACCTGCTTCGTTGCGCAGGGCCAGTTGGTGCAAAGGCAGCGTGGCAAGGACGGGTATGAGTTCGGCACGGGCGACAATCAAACCGCCGGCGCCATTGGCCACGTCCTCAGCGGCCTGATGTTCGGCACGCGACACATCACCGTGATCCATGCGCATGAAGATCCGCCATGGCCCTTGCGTCGTGCGGGCCGCGCCGGGACCAGACTGCCTTTGATACAACACGGCATCGGCGTCGAAAGCCTGGCCTTTCGTGACCTTGTCAACTTTCTTCAGCCAGTTTTCTTTGCTTTGGGGCGGAAACATGTGCATTGCAACAAGCCTAGCCGTTCAAAAGGCGCACCGCAAATCGGCTTTTGCTCAGAGAAATCCGCCGAGGCCCGGGATATTGCTGGCGGCCTGGCGCACCACGTCGTCACCCGCCTTGGACCTCGCATAGGCCAGTGTCGCGCTGCCCAGCAACTTGACCTCCGACATGGAAAGCCCAAGGCCCTGCAATTTGCTGATGGCCGCCATGGGGCCTCCCGTCATGCCGCCCGCCATTTTGTGCATCAATCCGCCACTGCCCGATTTCGCAATCAGGTCTTCCGCTCCCGGCAGGGCGTCAAACAGTTCCCTGACTTTGGCTTGATTGCCCTGGGCGCGGATGAGATTGAAAATGATGCCCAGCGCTGCTTCAGTCTTTTCCGCCGCCATTCCCGTCTGTGCCACAATGGTGTCGATAAGTTCCTGCATGGCGGTCCCGGAATTGCGTTGCTTCGTGAATTGGAGCAGATAGGCGCAAGTTTGAGATAATCCTAGGGGACGCAAGGACGATGGCCGACAATTCGATATTTTTGGGCAAGAGCGACAAGAAGGAAGAACTCTTCCTGCCACTGGCCAACCGCCATGGCCTGGTCACCGGGGCGACAGGCACGGGCAAGACCGTCACATTGCAAATCATGGCCGAAGGTTTCACGAACGCGGGCGTTCCGGTTTTTGCCGCTGACGTGAAGGGTGATCTCTCAGGCATCAGCATGAAGGGTGAGCCCAGGGACTTCCTTGTCGAGCGCGCCAAGAAGATCGGCTTCGACGACTACGACTTTGCCGCCGTGCCGACCATCTTCTGGGACATTTTCGGCGAACAAGGCCACCCCATTCGCACCACGATCACCGACATGGGGCCGCTCATGCTGTCGCGGCTCATGGGCCTCACCGAAGCACAGGAAGGTGCGCTCAACATCGCCTTCAAGATTGCCGACGAGGAAGGACTCGCCATTCTTGATTTGAAGGACCTGCGCGCCCTGCTGAAAGACCTTGGTGACCGCGGCAAGGAAATCACCACGGACTATGGCAACATCAACGACCAGACAATTGGTGCAATACAGCGGCGACTGGTGGTCATTGACGAGCAAGGCGGCGACAAGTTTTTTGGCGAACCTGCCCTCGACATCAAGGACCTGATGCGTACCACCAGGGATGGCCGGGGCTACATGAATGTGTTGGCGGCCGACAAACTCGTCAACTCTCCGCAGCTCTATGCCACCTTCCTGCTCTGGCTTATGTCGGAACTGTTTGAGGTGCTGCCGGAAGTCGGTGATCCGGACAAGCCGAAGCTCGTGTTCTTTTTCGACGAAGCCCATCTGCTCTTCGCCGATGCCCCGCCCGGACTTTTGCAAAAAATCGAACAGACCGTGAAGCTCATCCGCTCCAAGGGCGTCGGCATCTATTTTGTGACGCAGAACCCGCTCGACATTCCGGAATCGGTGCTGGCGCAAATGGGCAACCGTGTGCAGCATGCGCTGCGCGCCTATACACCACGTGAACAGAAGGCCGTGCAGGTCGCCGCCACCACATTCCGCCCCAATCCAAAGTTCAAGACCGAAACCGCCATCACCGAACTGGGCAAGGGCGAAGCGTTGGTCTCGGTGCTGGACCTGAAGGGCGTTCCCACCATGGTGGAGCGCACGCTGATCCGGCCGCCGTCCTCGCGTCTTGGTCCAATCACGGCCGATGAGCGAAAGCAGATGCTCAAGAACTCGCCGCTGGCCGGGCAATATGAAGAAACCGTGGACCGCGAGTCGGCCTACGAAAAGCTTTCGGGACGCGCCAAGGAAAAAACCACAGTGCGCGACGAGGAGAAAGCCGCCAAGGTCCAGGCCCGCGCTGAAAAGGCTGCACCACGCGAACGCGAATCCGCGACTGACCGTTTTGTCAAAAACATCGCCGGTTCGGTGGGCCGCCAACTCGGCACATCGGTCGCAAGATCAATCGGCAATGCCTTGGTGCGCGGCATTCTGGGCGGCATCACACGCGGATAATGTTTCAGGGTCGCTACCTCGGTTATTGGTTTGTCGCAGCAGGTGCTTCGCTGTTCTCGACCAAGGCGATCTTTATCAAACTCGCCTATCAGGATGATCTCAACGCCAGCTTGATGCTGGCCTATCGCATGGCCTTCTCGCTGCCCTTCTTCATTGCTGCGGGCATTTGGGCATTTCGACAGAAACAAGTCCGGGGTGAGACCCTGCCATCTCGCAACACGTTTCTCAAAGCCATCGCCACAGGCTGCATCGGCTACTACCTCTCGTCCTTTGCCGACTTCAAAGGCCTGGAATACATCAGCGCGCAGTTGGAGCGGCTGGTGTTGTTCACCTATCCCCTGTTTGTGCTGTTCATCGGAGCCTTGTTCTGGAAACAGCCCCTGTCCCGCCATGCGGTTGCCGCCGCAGTCATCAGCTACACAGGGTTGGCAATCGTCTTTGGCCTCGACCTTCCCGATGGCGGGCGGGCCACAGTGATCGGCACGCTTTGGGTGCTGGCATGCGCAGTGTTGTTTGCAGTCTATCAACTGCTGGCCAAGCAATTCATCACATTGATGGGCAGCGTGCTGTTTACTTCCGTCGCACTGACAGCCTCCGGCGTTGCCTGCATCCTGCATCACGCCATCGCCAGTGGCGGAGACTTCGGCGCCACAAGCTGGTTCCTGTGGATGTGCTTGGGTTGCGCGATTTTTGCGACCGTATTGCCGTCATTTCTCATCAACGCCGGCATGGCCCGCACCACACCACAGGCCGTCGCGATGATCTCAACGATCTCGCCGTTGGTGACGATTTCACTCGCCGTTGCCATTCTGCACGAACCGTTTGGACTGGCTGATTTCCTGGGTTCGACACTGGTGCTGGCAGGTGTTGGCTATTTCACCTGGGCTGATTCACGAACCAGGAAAACGCCTGGGCAGGTGGAATGATCAGACCAACATCAAGGCTGGTTCTTCGACCAGCAGTTTGAACGCCGCAAGCAATTCCGCGCCCACCGCCCCATCGACGGCGCGATGGTCGCAGGACAGCGTCACCTTCATTTGTGTTTTCACGACGGGCAGGCTGTTGACAGGTACAAAGCCTTCGATGCCCGCACCCACGGCGAGGATCGTCGCCTGGGGCGGGTTGATGATGGCATTGAATTGCTCGACGCCATGCATTCCGAGATTGGAAATGGTCGTGGTGCCGCCCTGGTATTCCGAAGGTTGGAGCTTGCGTGCACGGGCACGAGTAGCCAGGTCTTTCATGTCGCGGGAAATCTGCGAGAGCGTCTTCGATTCCACTTGGCGCAAGACAGGCGTGAACAATCCGCCGTCAACAGCAACAGCCACGCCGACATCACTCACATGATGCTGGAGAATGCTGTCGCCCGCAAAAGTGACATTGGCGGCGGGTACGCGTTGCAGCGCCAGGCCAAGGGCCTTGATGATGAAGTCATTGACAGACAGTTTCCACAGCGGTGCCTTGTCGGCGTCGCGGGGGGCGTGGGTGTTGAGGCGTTCGCGCACCACCTGCAATTCGTCGATCACGCAAGTGGCCGTCAGATAAAAATGCGGGATTGTCTGCTTGGATAACGTCAGCCGCTGGGCGATGGTGCGGCGCATGCCATCTAGCGGTTTTTCCGTGAAGGTGCCGGGCGCGTAGTGGCCGCGCACATCATCAACCGGTTTGGGCGGCGTTTTTACATCGGCCGCGACGATGCGGCCATGAGGGCCGGAGCCCTGCAGATCGTTGAGTGCAATGCCGGCCTGACGCGCCAGGCGGCGGGCCAGCGGGGTGGCGCGCGTTCCGCTTGATTGGTCGTCATTCCCGCGAA
>JANNFZ010000503.1:0-1680 GCA_031380375.1 Hyphomicrobiales bacterium | reverse complement strand
GTCCCACGGATCCTCCAGCACTTTTCCTTCCGAGGATGAATGCAGCAGATTGGCATCAACCGAGAACGGCGCTTCGCCGCGTTTGTCCTTGGTCACTTGAATCTGGTGGGCTTCGGCAAAGGCAATCAGGTCGGTGCGGCTCTTGAATTGCCATTCGCGCCAGGGGGCGATGATCTTGATATCGGGATTGAGCGCGTAAGCGGTGAGCTCGAAACGCACCTGGTCATTGCCCTTGCCGGTGGCGCCATGGGAAATGGCATCAGCACCCGTCGTTGCGGCAATCTCGATCAGGCGCTTGGCGATCAGCGGCCGCGCAATCGATGTGCCGAGAAGATAGACGCCCTCATAAACGGCATTGGCCCGGAACATCGGAAACACAAAATCGCGGACGAATTCCTCGCGCAAATCCTCGATGAAGATTTCCTTGATGCCCAGCATCTCGGCTTTCTTGCGGGCCGGCTCCAATTCGCCGCCCTGGCCCAGGTCCGCCGTGAAGGTCACGACCTCGGCCTGGTATTCGGTTTGCAGCCATTTCAGGATGATCGAGGTATCAAGCCCGCCGGAATAGGCGAGGACGACTTTTTTGATTTTTTGTTTCGACATGCTCAGTTCTCTGTGCCTTCTCCCGTGCATCGCATGGGAGAAGGTGGCCGAAGGCCGGATGAGGTCACTTAATTTCAGCCAGCGCCTATCACGCCGGACTGGCCGCCGCAATCCGCTCGCTCGCCCGGACCTTCATGCTCTCGCTCTTCAACTGCCCGCAGGCCGCCATGATGTCGCGGCCACGCGGCGTCCGCACAGGACTCGCATAGCCCGCCTTGTTGATGATCTCGGCGAAGGTCTCGATTGTATCCCAGTCAGAACATTCATATTGTGTTCCCGGCCAGGGATTGAAGGGAATGAGATTGATCTTGGCAGGGATTCCGGCCAGCAGTTTCACCAGGCGCTTGGCATCATCCTTTGAATCATTGACCCCCTTCAACATCACATATTCAAATGTGATGCGGCGCGCATTGGAAGCGCCGGGATAAGCGGCACAGGCAGCCAGCAATTGGGCAATCGGATATTTCTTGTTGAGCGGCACAAGTTTGTCGCGGACCTCGTCCGTCGTGCCATGCAGCGATATGGCCAGCATGGTGCCGATCTCGGCACCCGCCCGCACAATCTCCGGCACCACGCCGGAAGTCGAAAGCGTTATGCGGCGCTTCGACAGGGAAATGCCATCACCATCACTGACGATCGCCATGGCCTGTTTCACATTGTCGAAATTATAGAGTGGCTCGCCCATGCCCATCAAAACGACATTTGTAATGTAGCGCCCTGACGAAGGCGGCTTTGCATTGGCGGCGAGATCATCGGGCCAGTCCTTGATGCGGTCGCGGGCCAGCATGACTTGCCCGACGATTTCCTCAGCCGTCAGGTTGCGCACCAGTTTTTGCGTGCCGGTGTGGCAGAAAGTGCAGGTGAGCGTGCAGCCCACTTGCGAGGAGATGCACAAGGTGCCCCGGTCTTCTTCCGGAATATAGACGGTTTCGATTTCGTGGCGCTGCCCGTGGCTGTCGGGGGTCAGGCGCAACAGCCATTTCCGCGTGCCATCATTGGACGTCTGCTCGGTGACGATCTCGGGCCGGGCAATCTGAAAGGTTTCCCCCAGTTTCTCGCGCAGCTCCTTGGCGATAC
>JANNFZ010000491.1:0-2468 GCA_031380375.1 Hyphomicrobiales bacterium | reverse complement strand
TGCTTCACCGCTGCATACATCAGCAGGCGCAAGGCATAGTCACTGTAGGTGGCAATTCGCATCGGGATATCTCCAAATGCTAAATGATATATATTATATCCATCAAATACAAGTCAAAGGCGGTTGCGGAACCGGATCAGTCTGGAATTTCGTCGTACCGGTGGTGCGTTTGAGTTATGCTGTGGAGGCTACGGAGGGAAAGCCATGGCATACTCATATTACTGCAAGGATTTTCCCGGCATGGAGTCATGCCCCGGGAACTTTACCGCCAAGACAGAATCGGAACTGTGGAAACACATCGAACTTCATGCGCGGGAGGCCCACGAGGAAGATCCCGCTAAATGGTCAGCCGATGACCGGAAAGCTGTGAAGGATATTATCCGCAGCAATTGATTTTTGATCGGCATACCGAGCAAGCCCATCCGAAAGAGCGTTGCTCATGGGTCGGGGGTTCGATCCGATTCTGCGTTTTCCCCCTCGGCTGGCATACAACGCAGCGTTCATTTCACCGTGGCAGTCATGTCCCGGTGCAGCACAGTTGCTTCGCCGCGCATCACGCTCACGATGGCTTCATATTGCCCCGCAGGCCAGCGCGCGGTCTTCAGTTTCTTTCCCGCAAACAGAAAATACTGCGCCTTGTTGTGGTCGAGCGTCGCGGCACTCTCCGCCGCAAATCCATCTGGACCAGTTACGTCCAACTTCACCACATCACCCTGGCGCAAATTGATCGCCCAGGCATAGGCCACCAACGCCGGCCAGTCCGCCTCGGGTGCGCCATCGCTCACGTTACCCAATTCCAGCGCGGCCAATGCGACCGGACCGTCTTGCCAGCCCATGCGGATGACGCTGCCATTTTCATAGACGAGTTGCGCTTGTGCTTTTGCCGACCACAGCGATGTGTCGGAGGCCTTGCAATCATCAAGGGCTGTGGCGCTGAAGGGATCGATGACCGCACCATGCTTTCGCACCGTGATGTGGACATGGGGAAAGCCCGCAGCACCTGAATATCCGACATCGCCGAGCCGCGTTCCTGCCGCCACCGTGTCACCGGTCTTCACGGCAAGTGATCCCTTCCGCAGATGGCAGTATTGCGTTTCATAGCCGTCACCATGGGCGATGATCACGCCATTGCCGCAGGCCATGCCGTTAATGGCCGGATGGTCGGGGAGCATCAGCCGGTCATCGACGCCATCGCGGAGCGCTCGTACTGTACCAGCCGCACTTGCCCGCACAGCCATCACAACCGATGTGTCGCGCACCCGAATGTCGGTGCCGTCATGGCCGTCATAACTGGCGCTGCCGCAGGCAAAGTCCACAGCATTGGCACTCGGATCATGGTCCGCATATTGTTGCACCCAGCAGGTCTTGCCGATGCTGCAATCGAGCGGCAGTTCCAGTTCGAATGCCAGTGCTGCCTTGGTGAGCGCTGTCAGGAAAACAAAAAATGAGAGGAGCTGTTTCATGCCTCCAACATAGCAAAGTTTAAAAGCCTTGTCAAGGAAAAAAATCCACAATCGGAAAAAAGAAAAGACCGGTCGAAACCGGCCCTTCAAAACCGTGTGAACTCAGGCAGCCTTTTTAATCAAGCCGCGGTTGATCAGCGCTTCGGCAATTTGCACGGCATTGAGGGCCGCCCCTTTGCGCAAATTGTCCGACACGACCCAGATATTGAGGCCGTTATCGATCGTCGAATCCTCGCGGATGCGGCTGATGTACGTCGCATAGTCACCAACACATTCAACCGGCGTCATGTATCCGCCGTCCTCGCGCTTGTCGATCACCAGGCAGCCCGGCGCCTCACGCAAAAGATCGCGCGCCTCATCGGCGGACATCGGCGTTTCGAACTCGATGTTGATCGCTTCCGAATGGCCAACGAACACCGGCACGCGCACACAAGTGGCTGTGACCTTGATCTTGGGATCGAGAATCTTTTTCGTTTCCGCCGACAATTTCCATTCTTCCCTGGTCTCGCCGGAATCGAGAAACACATCGATATGCGGAATGACGTTGAAGGCGATCTGCTTTGGAAACTTTTTCGGCGTCGGTGAATCGGTCACGAAGATGCCCTTCGTCTGGGTCCACAATTCGTCGAGGCCTTCCTTGCCCGCACCCGAAACAGATTGATAGGTCGCCACCACCACACGCTTGATCCGTGCCACATCATGCAGCGGCTTCAGCGCCACCACCATTTGTGCGGTCGAGCAGTTTGGATTGGCAATGATGTTCCTGCGCTTGCTGCGCGCCATGTATTCGCCGAGCACATGGGCGTTGACCTCGGGAACGATCAACGGCACCTCGGGGTCGTAACGCCAGCACGACGAGTTATCGATGACGATGCAGCCGGTGGCGCCGATCTTCGGAGCCCATTCCTTGGCGACGGCCGAGCCCGCCGACATCAGGCAGAAATCGGCGCGGGAGAAATCGAACTGCTCAAGGTCCTGGCATTTCAGGATGCGGTCACCGTAAGA
>JANNFZ010000489.1:0-1946 GCA_031380375.1 Hyphomicrobiales bacterium | reverse complement strand
GCGTCGGGAGAGCCGATCACCGCCGAGATACGCTTCTGCACCAGCGTTTCGAGGTCCACGCCATCGATGATGTCGAGCGGGTCCATCGTATTGCCCTTGGTCTTCGACATCTTCTGGCCCTTCTCGTCGCGGACCAGCGCGTGGATATAGACCGTGTGGAACGGCACTTCCTTCATGAAGTGTTGGCCCATCATCATCATGCGGGCCACCCAGAAGAAAATGATGTCAAAGCCGGTGACGAGCACATCTGTCTTGTAGTGGCGCTTCAGTTCCGGCGTTGCTTCGGGCCAGCCGAGAGTCGAAAATGGCCAGAGTGCGGATGAAAACCATGTGTCGAGCACGTCTTCGTCGCGGGTGAGCGCAACGCCTGAACCGGCGGCCTTCTTCGCTTCGGATTCAGTTTCCTCGACGTATATTTTCCCGTCGGAACCATACCATGCCGGAATCTGGTGGCCCCACCACAGTTGCCGTGAGATGCACCAAGGCTGGATGTTGCGCATCCATTCAAAAAATGTCTTGTCCCAGTTCTTCGGCACAAAACTTGTATCACCCTTTTCCACGGCGGCGATGGAGGCCTTCGCCAATTCACCGGCATTCACATACCATTGTTCCGTCAGCATCGGCTCGATCACCACATTGGAGCGGTCGCCGTAGGGCTGCGGAATCATCTTCTCTTCTTTGCCGCGATAGAAACCGAGTTCCTCGATTTCCTTCAGTACCAGTTCGCGGGCCTTGTAGCGGTCAAGCCCGTCATAATGTTTTGGCACGTTGTTTTCAGGGGTGGCGATCATCCGCGCCTTCTTGTCCATAAGGACAATGAGCGGGATTTTGTTGCGCCGCGCCACTTCAAAGTCATTCGTATCGTGCGCACCAGTGATCTTCACCGCACCCGTGCCGAATTCCGGATCGGGATATTCATCGGCGATAATGGGGATCAAGCGCTCGGCGATGGGCAGGCGCACCAATTTGCCCACAAGGTTCTTGTAACGCTCGTCCGAAGGGTGGACGGCAACAGCACCATCGCCCAGCATAGTTTCGGGCCGGGTTGTCGAAATGACGATTTCGGAAATGCCATCGATGGGACCGTCGACCAGCGGATAGGCGAAGGACCACATGGCCCCCTTGGTGTCGCGTGTCTCAACTTCGAGATCGGAGATCGCTGTCTCGAACACCGGGTCCCAGTTCACAAGACGCTTGTCCTTGTAGATCAAGCCTTCTTTGTAAAGCTGCACGAAGACTTTGCGCACGGCTTGCGACAGGCCTTCGTCCATGGTGAAGCGCTCGCGGCTCCAATCACAGGATGCGCCGAGGCGGCGAAGCTGCTTTGAAATAATTCCGCCCGATTCTTCTTTCCATTTCCACACGCGATCCAGAAACGCCTCGCGGCCCATGGTCCGGCGGTCGATGTTGCCTTCCTTGGCAATGAGCCGCTCAACCACCATTTGCGTGGCGATGCCGGCATGGTCGGTGCCGGGTTGCCACAACACATCGCGGCCGCGCATGCGCTCAAAGCGGCAGAGAATGTCCTGGATGGTGTTGTTGAGGGCATGGCCCATGTGCAGCGAGCCCGTGACATTGGGCGGCGGAATGACAATTGTATATGGCTTGGCGCGTGGGTGGCGCCCCGGCTTGAAATAGCCACCATTTTCCCAGGCCTCATAGAGGCGGGTTTCAATGTCGGCGGGCTGGAAAGTCTTGTCGAGCATGATGCGTGTTCACGGGTCCAAATTCGTGACCGCATATAGAGGCGGGCCCTGCTCAGGTAAAGGCGGCACCCAGTTCATCAACGCCGATCCACACTTTGCGGGCGGCACGGCGTTTCTGGCCGGTGATTTCAAGCTGGAAAATATCGGGCACCCGGTAGGGCTCGCCGATTTTGATGCGGAAGCCCGTTTCTGAAACATCGCGCACGAGGCAGCTCAGCACGGACTGCCTGCCGTTGAATA
>JANNFZ010000452.1:0-2747 GCA_031380375.1 Hyphomicrobiales bacterium | reverse complement strand
CTTCAGCGCGCCCGGTTTCTGACTCGGAGCGGGTGAGTTGCCTGCAACTCGTGCGTACCGAATCCATAGGTGCCACCACTTTTGCAAAACTTCTGTCGCGCTATGGCACCGCTGCCGCTGCACTTGATGCCCTGCCCGATCTCGCCCGCGCCGGCGGACGCACCCATATCCGGCTCTATTCCAAAACGGCCGCGGAAGAGGAAATTGCGGTGGCGGCGCGGCACAAGGCAAGGTTCGTTGCGGCGGGTGAAGCAGGCTACCCTCCGTGGCTCAGCCAAGTGGATGCTGCACCGCCACTCCTTTGTGTGTCCGGAAACCTGCACATCGCTGCCATGGATTTGGTTGCCATTGTCGGCGCGCGTAACGCCTCTGCATCCGGGCTCAAGATTACCCGGATGATCGCACGCGCCATGGCTGACTGCGGCATTGCCATTGCTTCAGGCTTGGCCCGTGGCATCGACACGGCCGCCCACGAAGCGTCAATACAAAATGCGACGGCTGCCGTCGTGGCGGGTGGTATTGATGTTTTCTATCCACCTGAAAATGAGCGTCTGCAACGCGACATTGCCGAACGGGGATTGCTCATTTCGGAAATGTCGCCGGGCACCGCCCCCAGGGAAAAACACTTCCCGCGCCGCAACCGCATCATCTCCGGCATGTCCCGGGCCGTCATTGTGGTTGAGGCGGCGCTGCGTTCTGGTTCGCTCATCACGGCACGGTTGGCTGGCGAACAGGGACGTGATGTCTATGCCGTACCCGGGTCGCCCCTCGATCCGCGCGCTGAGGGCAGCAACCGCCTGATCAAGGATGGAGCTGCCATCGTCACGTCGGTTGACGAACTTCTCGAGGCGTTGCGCATGGCACGGCCGCCCGCACGGCAAACATTTCTTGAACCATCGCCGCTCACGACCATGGAAGACCCGAGCAACGATGACCGCAGCCGCCTCGTCTCTTTGTTGTCACCAACGGAAACACCGCTCGATGATCTCGTGCGCGAAAGCAGAATGCCCGCGGAAATCGTGGCGGCAATTCTGCTGGAACTGGAAATCGCCGGACGGGTCATCCGAAGTGCGGGCGGCACTGTTTCCTTGCTTGTGTCGTAAAGCTCCCGGGACTTAATCAGCCTCGTCTTCCGGGACAATCCACGGCTCCTTCAATCCCCCGGCTTTCCATGCCTTGAAGGCTGGCGTCGCAAATACGGCATCCATATAGGCGCGCGTGTCCTTGCCCACCGGAATGGCATAGGATTCAAGGCGGCAAACGGCAGGCGTGTACATGGCGTCGGCACCTGAAAACTTGCCGAAAAGGAAAGGTCCGCCCTTGCCGTGGACCTTTCGGCATTGCGCCCAGAGAGCCTCAAGTCTTTCCACATCTTTCAAGACTTTGTCGCTGAAACCGGCCTTCAAGGGCCGGACGGGCCGCCTCAGGTTCATGGGGCAGGCATCGCGCAGGTTCTGGAAACCTGAATGGATTTCGGCTGAGACGGAGCGCGCCACGGCACGGGCGGCAGCCGATTTGGGCCAGATATTTTTTGCCGGCCAGGTCTCAGCGGCATACTCGATAATGGCAAGGCTGTCCCAAATGGTCAGTCCCTTGTGCAACAGCACCGGCACATGGCCAGCCTTTGACACTTTGCGCACTTCGCGGCTGAAACGCGGTTCGCCAAAGCGGATCAATTTTTCATCAAAGGCAATGCCCGCCATGGTGAGTGCCATGTAAGGCCTGAACGACCATGATGAATAATTCTTGTTGCCGATGACGAGGACAGGCTTGCTCATGGGATGCTCCGTTGGTGGCGCATGTTAAAGCCTGCCGCGCCGCTGCTGGAAAGGCCCAATCGCATTCCCGCGATGCAAAATCTGTCGTGACAATGCGTACAAGTCTACAATGACCTTGGCAGGTGCTTGAAGGTCAAGGCTGCCATCAAGGCTGCCCCGGCACCAACGACGATGAACACTGTGCTGGTGTCAAACAAACTCAAGAGAATGACAAAGACAAAGCCCGGCAGGATTTCCGCGGCTTCGATGAAGGACCGGTAGACGCTGGTCATTTTTGCGCGTTCCCGGGGCTTCACGGCGCGCATGAAGGGAATGGCGCCGACGCCATCCAACCCCGATGCCGCAAGCGCTCCCAACAACAGGAACGCGATTGTCAGCGTCGGCGACAGTGTGCCGATGATGCCGCCGATTGTGCAGGCAATGGCTATGCCCAGAAAACAGCAGGAGATGACTGGCCGGACACCGACCCGTGCGGCTATGGCGCCAAACAGCAACGCCGACGGCAGAAGTATCTGGCTGGCCGAGATCACAAGGCCTGCACTCGTACGGGTCAAACCGCTCTCGAGCATCAACAACGGACCATAGATGAACAGGGCTGACCAGAAAGCCGAGCGCGCAAAGGCAATGAACCAGGCGAGACGCAAGCGCGCTTGCGAAAAGAAATGCCAGGCATTGGCGAGCGGATTGAAGCCGCTCATGTCGCCCTGGGGCAAGGTCACGGGATCAGCAAGGCGGATGTACCAAAACACCGCCATCAGCAATCCGGCCGCGGCCATGACCGCGAGTTGCGGTGCCAAATAGCCATAGGTTTGATAGAGCCAGACACCAGTGATTGGTCCCAATGTCCATGAAATCGTCGATGAGGCGAGCCTGATGGGTTCGGACCGCGCATAGTGGGACTTGTGGATGTGGTCGAGAATATAGAGCGACAACGAGACATTCATGACCGATGCCCCGGTCTGGCGCAGG
>JANNFZ010000097.1:0-4550 GCA_031380375.1 Hyphomicrobiales bacterium | reverse complement strand
TGTCCTTGTTGGCCTTGATCGCCTCGATCTCATCGGCAGAACCCGCATCCGGGTTCAATTCGTTCACGGCGATGCCCGGATATTTGGCCTTGAAACCGTCGATGACGCCGCCATAACCGCACCAGTCATGCGGCAGCGCGATGGTGGTCAGATTGCCTTCCTTGACGGCGGCGGCTGCAAGTGCAGCCATGTCCTGTGCCGAGACCGTTGTGGTCGTGGCGAGTGTAGTCGAGGCGAGCAGGGCCACGATGGCCAGTGACGCGTTGGTTTTTCTGAATGTCATCTAAATTCTCCCTTGTGGGCATGCAGCCCGTTCGTGACAACTTCGGTCTTACGTGTTGTCTATGACAGTTTTTCTACGCTAGCCTAAGGCAGGTGTGGACGCAATCGGCCCAGCCCCTTGCGGCAAAGTAATACAGTATTGATTTGAAGTTGCTAGCGGAGTCGCCAGGCCATGCCTTCACGCAAAACCGCATCAGCATCGGCGGTGAACTGGTTGCCGTCGCCATGCAGGATCAAACCCGGCAATAATTGCATGGGGGCTTTCGAGCCCTTGACGCCTTGCACAATGACGCGGCTCGCCGCCGTTCCTTCGCGGGCATAAAGCGGTGCCACGCGAATGTCGCCGAAACGCTCTTCCATGGAAATGAGAACCTTGCCCAGCGACTCGGCCTTGTGGATCATGGTGACGGTGCCGCGCAATCCCACCATGGCATGCATGACCTTGATCCACAGATCGAGATCATCGGGGCCAAAGGCATGCGCCTGGGCCTTCAGCAAGCTGGGTGACGCTGTCACCTTGCCGTCTTCATAATAGGGCGGATTGGCAAAAGCGTGCGCGAAGCTGCCATGTTGCGGCATGGTTGTGAGGTCGCGGCGCATCGCCTCTTTGACGTCGGCGTGGATGACCCGCAGCAACTGGCTGAAGCCGTTGCGCTTGGCGTTTTCCTCGCACATCATGGCATAGCGTGTTGAAACCTCGATGCCCGTCACATGAATGGCGGGGTTGCGCGAAATCAAACACAGCGCAGCAACGCCAGCCCCAATGCCTGCCTCGAAAACCGTGTCACCAGCGGCCACGGGAATGGAGGCGGCCAGAAACACCGCATCAATGCCGGCGCGATAGCCTTTTTCCGGCTGGAGTATACGCAAGCGTCCCCCCAGGAAGGCGTCTTCCGTGAGCGTCGCTGGCACACCCGGCGTGGGCGGCGGGCCCGGGGTGTGAATTTCAGTTGCGAGTTGCATCATTTCAAAGGTTAAAGAAGCTTGGTGAACGACTGGTTACCGCTTGGAAAAAACCTGTATAACAGCAGTTTAAATAGCGGCAATGGGTCACAATTGCGGCCTGTGGGCGTGCCGGGCAGGATTTCTTGGGTCTGGATGAAGGGGTAATCATGGGTGTTGTCATTCCGTTTGATGGGGCGACCGAGCGCACCGCACCGAGCCTTGAACGGCTGGTGCAGCTTACCGCCCAGGATATGGGGCTCATCAATGATCTCATTCTCGAAAAAGCCCAGAGCCATGTGGAATTGATTCCGGAAATCGCCGGTCATCTGATCAATTCCGGGGGCAAGCGCATCCGCCCCATGCTCACGGTCGCGGCGGCGCGCATGTGCGGCTATTCCGGCCTTCACCACATCAAGCTCGCCATGTCGGTGGAGTTCATGCACACGGCAACGCTGCTCCATGATGATGTGGTCGATGAAAGCGACATGCGCCGCGGCAAGCAAGCGGCCCGCGTCATCTGGGGCAACCAGGCATCGGTGCTGGTTGGCGACTATCTCTTGGGCCAGGCCTTCAAGATGATGGTCGAAACAGGTTCACTCGATTGCCTGCGCATTCTCTCTGATGCCGCTTGCGTCATTGCCGAAGGCGAAGTTTTGCAATTGTCAGTGTCGCAAGACACCACAACCACGGAAGATTCCTATTTGAAAGTCGTTGGTGCCAAAACAGCGGCACTGTTCTCGGCGGCGGCGCGCGTCGGTGCGGTCATTTCCCTGCGGCCGCGCGCCGAACAGGAGGCGCTTGAATCCTATGGCCGCAATCTCGGCATTGCCTTCCAGCTTGTCGATGATGCGCTCGATTATTCAGGTGCCGGCTCCCAGATGGGCAAAAGCGTTGGCGATGATTTCCGCGAGCGCAAGATCACACTCCCCGTCGTGCTGGCCTTCCGGCGCGGCGGCACCGAAGAACGCAGTTTCTGGAAGCGCACCCTGGAGCTTGGCGAGCAGACCGAGAGCGATCTTTCCTATGCGCAGAAGCTCATGGAGCGCCACGCCTGCATCAGCGACACCATCGAGCGGGCCCGCCACTATGGCGGCATGGCCAAGGATGCGCTGGCCATTTTCGCTGACAGCGAATGGAAGGAAGCCATGCAGGAGGCGGTGGACTTCTCAATCGCCCGGACGCATTAGCAGCGAATGAAAAAACTCCCCGCGAAATACGCCACCATCGTCATGCCGCTGGTGCTGTCGATCATGATGTCGGGCATCATCTCGTTTGTCGCCACAATCAAAGCCATAGGCCTGCCGCCCGATCTGTTTCGGATGTGGCTGCAAGCCTGGGGCGTTTCCTGGTTGATCGCCTTCCCGGCGGTGATGGTCGTGTTGCCACTCGTCCGGCGCATCGTCGGTCTGGTGGTGGAGCCGCCAGGGACGAAGTAAAAAAAGCTGTTTCATGCTTCACCATGAGGTCCTGCAAAGCAGCCTCAAAGGGGGCGTTACACTGCGATCGTCAGACGCTGCGGCCGATGGCGTAGCGTTGGAATTTGACTGCATCCAGAATGACCCTTGCCGGCCGGGCAAACATCGCTTCGATCTTGTCAGCTTCGGCTGTTCCCCTTCTCACATCCAGGATGAGCACACCCTTGTCGGAAAGAGCTTCCCTTACCTGCTTTGCATAGGTCTCAAGGGGATAGTGAAAACCCCAGGACAGAAACGAATAGATACAGTCAAATTTCTGCGCCGCCGGAAAAGGGTCCGTTGCGATATCGATGCACATGATTTTGTCTTGCGGAATGCCACTGTTTTTCAAGATTGCCTTCGCTGCGGCAAAGGAATTGTAGTTGGAGAAACTCTTGGCACTGGGATGATAACCCGTCTTTCTGCCGGATGAGATGCCGTCCTTGTCGAGCAACCAAATTTCGGGCTTGTTCTCGCTGGACGCATACACAAAGGCGTTGATGCCGCCTAAGCCGCAGCCAATATCCAAAACATTTGCAAAGCGCGCAGGAAGATATGGCGCGATGTTGTCGTAGTGCCTGCGCATGTCCGCATTGTAGAGCGATGCGATCCTTCCGCCAAAAAGACTGATCTCCAGGCGGTTGGCAAATGAGTTGGCGGCGTTTTCCCTGGTTCTCAAAGGGTTTATCCGTGCGCGCAGATTCATCAGCACGACCCATGGCTTCCAGCGGTATTCAGATCGCTGGAGCAGAAGCAGCGGCAAGGCCTCGTGCGGAACCTTCAAAAGCAAGCTTTTGTCACTCTTTCCCATAAACTTTGATCCCATTTCCAGAATCTCGCATCACTTGCCGCATTCCCCGTCATAATTTCAAGTGCTCAACTTCGAACGCTGCTTACACCATATTCACGAAGGGCAATATTGCGTCGCTCCTGCGGTCGCTTCCTGCTCATTTCCCGAAGTTTGCGGGCCCTTTCTTCCGGGTAGAACGGCATAAACCTTGTCGTGACAAATTCTCGCCCTGAGGTGCCCATGCCGGAGCCTTGGCGAGGGCGGGGCCTCGAAGGGTGCGTTTCCAATCTTTTGCTTATGTTCTCATTTTGTTCTTGACATCTGTTTTATCCTATCCTAGGTGTGTTCCCGACGGGACCGGAAGGAGGGACCAGTGTCGACAGCGTCTCTACAGTGCCGGACCCGTGTGCAGCGCCTGCAAGCTGTGGCCCACGCAGCCACAGCTTCCGGGAGCCGGGGGCGAGACCCGTGGGTACTACGGCCCACGCGCCTTCACTGGCATAGCAACCTCAGCGGCAAACATCGGACACCGTGCGATCTGGGGCTCTGCAAGCGCAAACCCGGCCTGAATACCAGGCCCTTGCCGGCCAAAACCGCTGCGTCCTATGCAGGGAAGGGGTCCAAAGCCTCTGCCCTGCGCCTGGCTTCGAGCCGTTACCACACTTTTCCCCAACCAGCATGTGCATGCCGGCTTGAAGCCCGGGCGGGGACAGTCCCTCCGCCTTTTTCCACCGGGCCACCGGCTCCCCAGCCATTCCGGTCCCTGCCCTCATCCGCCCATCCCGGACTTGTTCCGGGATGGGAGAGGGTGGCGTGGAACACGCCGGGAGAGGGCTGCCCACACACCACTTCATCCGTACACGGATCACTTCCCGTGCCCCAGGTCAGTCAGGTGCAATCAGGGTTTAAACCGCCGCGCGGATTTCACCGACTTCGATTTTGCGCCAGTTGGTCATTGTGACGTTTGCGAAGTCATGAAGCGAGCGCGCTTCGTCCTCTGTCCACACATCAAGCTCCAGCAAAACACCCGCGATGGCTACATGTGCGGCACGCTTGCTGCCGTCGTCCACCTGCAAGGC
>JANNFZ010000317.1:0-4359 GCA_031380375.1 Hyphomicrobiales bacterium | reverse complement strand
CCGGCCCCAGCAACACATCGACTCCAGGAAAGCGGTTGAAGGGGAAAACCGCTTCCTTCACAGCAACATGCTTGAGTTTCCTAGTCTTCAAGTTGAAATCCGACAGGGCTTCTCCCGCCATCACACGGGCGGCGATCTTGGCCACGGGCACGCCGATCACCTTGGCGACGAAGGGCACGGTACGCGAGGCGCGTGGGTTCACTTCCAGGATATAGACTTTGCCGTCCTTCACCGCAAATTGCACGTTCATGAGGCCCACGACTTTCAAGGCGAAGGCCAGTCTTTTTGACTGGGCCTCAAGTTCGGCGATGATGGCGGGCTTCAGTGAATAGGGCGGAAGGGCGCAAGCCGAGTCGCCCGAGTGAATGCCTGCCTCCTCGATATGTTCCATGATGCCGGCAATGAACACGTTCTTGCCGTCGGCGATCACATCGACATCGACTTCGGTGGCGTTGGAGAGATAGCGGTCAATGAGAACAGGCGAGTTGCCGGAGACCACAACGGCTTCGGTGATGTAGCGTTGCAGTTGCACATCGTCCTTGACGATTTCCATGGCCCGGCCGCCGAGTACATAGGAAGGCCTGATGACCACCGGAAAGCCGATGCGTTTGGCAATTTTTTTGGCTTCAGCACCTGAGCGGGCAATGCCATTCTCGGGTTGCAGCAACTTCAACTTCTTGATGAGCCTCGAGAAACGGTCACGGTCTTCAGCAAGGTCGATGGCGTCGGGCGTAGTGCCAAGAATGGCAACACCGGCGGCCTCGAGCGGGTGAGCAAGCTTCAGCGGTGTCTGGCCGCCGAACTGGACAATGACACCATGGAGCTCACCTTGCTGTTCTTCGGCATGGATGATTTCCAAAACATCTTCGGCAGTCAGCGGTTCGAAATAGAGCCGGTCATATGTATCGTAGTCGGTGGAGACGGTTTCCGGATTGCAGTTGACCATGATCGATTCATAGCCCGCATCATGCAAGGCATAGCAGGCGTGGCAGCAGCAATAGTCGAACTCGATGCCCTGGCCGATGCGATTTGGACCACCGCCTAGGATCATGACTTTTTTGGCGGAGGAGACGCGCGCTTCATTGCCGGGGTCGCTGGCCAATCCGGTCTCGTAGGTCGAGTACATATATGCGGTTGGGGACGCAAATTCGGCAGCGCAGGTGTCAATGCGCTTGTACACCGGACGCACACCAAGTTTGCGGCGATGGCTTGCCACCTTGGCTTCACTGAGCTTCACCAACTTTCCCAGTCTCTGATCAGAAAAGCCCATGGCTTTCAGTTTGCGTAAATTCTCCGCGTCACGTGGCAAGCCTTTGTTCCGGATAATTTTTTCGGTCGCCACCAACTCCTCGATTTGACGCAGGAACCACGGCTCATAGTTGCAAGCGGCGTTGATTTGTTCGACGGTGGCACCATGACGGAAGGCTTGCGCAATCTTCAGTAAACGATCTGGCGTCGGCTGGGCGAGGGCTGCCCGAATGGCATTCTTGTCATCGCCTTCTCCAACTCCGGGGATGGCAATTTCATCAAGCCCCGAGAGGCCCGTTTCCAAGCCGCGAAGCGCCTTTTGAAGGCTTTCCTGGAAAGTCCGGCCGATGGCCATGACCTCGCCCACGGATTTCATGGCGGTGGTGAGCAGGGGTTCGGCACCTGGAAATTTTTCAAAGGCAAAGCGCGGAATTTTGGTCACGACATAGTCGATGCTCGGCTCGAACGAGGCGGGTGTAGCACCGCCCGTGATATCGTTGGCCAGTTCATCAAGCGTGTAACCAACAGCAAGTTTTGCCGCGACCTTGGCGATGGGAAAGCCGGTGGCCTTGGAAGCCAGTGCTGATGAGCGCGACACGCGCGGGTTCATCTCGATGACCACGAGGCGGCCATCGGCCGGGTTCACGGCAAACTGCACATTGGAGCCGCCGGTCTCGATGCCGATTTCACGCAACACCGCAATCGAGGCATTGCGCATGACCTGGTATTCCTTGTCGGTCAGCGTCATGGCCGGTGCCACGGTGATCGAGTCGCCCGTATGCACGCCCATGGGATCGATGTTTTCAATCGAACAGATGATGATGCAATTGTCCGCCGTGTCGCGGACCACTTCCATCTCGTATTCCTTCCAGCCCAGAACTGACTCTTCGATCAGCACTTCAGCAGTCGGTGACGCATCAAGGCCGGTTTCAACAATGTCGAAGAACTCATCGCGCGTGTAGGCAATGCCGCCGCCGGTGCCACCCAATGTGAAAGAGGGGCGGATGATGCAGGGCAGGCCGATCGACAGCATGCCTTCAAAGGCTTCGACCATGGCACGGTCGCGGTAGTGCTTCTGCCGCTCCGGCTCGCCGTCGGCCCATGTGCGTTCAAAAGCCGCGACATCGGCAGAGGAGGCCTTTTCGGCGGCATAGGCCTCGCGGTCTGCTTCCTTCGCCGCACTGGCATTGGCGAGCATGGAGCGGGGGCTTTCGAGCCCGATCTTCTTCATGGCGTCGCGGAACTGTTCACGGTCTTCGGCCTTGTCGATGGCCTCAGCCTTGGCACCGATCAGCTCGACACCGAATTTTTCGAGAATGCCCATCTTGTTGAGTGAGAGCGCGGTGTTGAGTGCCGTCTGCCCGCCCATGGTGGGAAGAATGGCGTCGGGCCGTTCCTTCTCGATGATCTTGGCGACGACATCAGGGGTAATGGGTTCGATATAAGTGGCATCCGCCAAGTCCGGATCGGTCATAATGGTGGCCGGATTGGAATTGACCAGGATGACGCGATAACCCTCGGCTTTCAGGGCCTTCACAGCCTGGGTTCCGGAATAGTCGAACTCGCAAGCCTGGCCGATGATGATCGGTCCAGCCCCGATGATGAGGATGGATTTGATGTCTGTGCGTTTGGGCATGTGTCAGGGAATCCGATTTGCAGTTCCCTACACAAGAGGGCGGGGGATTCCAAGTCCGTTCAGGGTTGTGGATGACCGGCTCAGGACCAGCGCCACCCCCAAATATCCTTAGGATTCAATGTTTGACAATTCGTTTCAAATGGGAGCAAGTTTGTTCATCACCACCTTCGAGGGTGGCGCGATGTAAATCGCAAGGAGGAAAGTCCTCCCAAACACAGCGACTCCGCTTTGGACGGCGAGAGCCGAGACAACTTGGTCAACGGGAGTTTTCGCTATGTCAGACATCGACCTCACAATTGCTGTTACGTCAGAAACCAACGTCGACGGCCTGATCTTTACCAACGTTATCACCCCAGGTTCGGTTGGTTCCGGCCAGATCAACTCATTCCTGTCAATCCAAGAACACGGGCAGGGGGATGGAATTGAATCGGGCTACAATACCGATGGTACTCCATTGCCACTGGATGACACGCGTCCAACATTCACGAATGCACTGCCGTTGTCCGATCTCGGTGTCATCACAGTGGATGGAACAGATTACTATCGGTTTTTCCTTGATATCGGAGAAGACCAAGGGCACGAGAATGAATTGCTGAGTTTGAGTGCGCTCAAATTCTACATGACGGGTTCCCCGAACCAGACTGGTTCGACCGTCACTGGCGATCTGGTGTACGAGTTGCCAGAAGACGTCTTGATGGATTCCAGCTTGACGAGCGGAAGCGGCAACGGTTTTGATGTGGCTGTCTATGTTCCCATCTCTTTGTTTGATGAATATTTCACAAATGGCGGCACTGGCACCAATCTCATTCTTTTCGCAGAATTTGGCGGACCAGACGGCAATGGCGGCGACTACGGTGCCGGTGGCGTGTTCGAAGAGTGGGCCTTTTCGAGCGAAGATGAAGTCATCATAACTCCACGTCCTGAAATCACCATCGACAAGGTGACGAGCAGCGGCGACCTCGCTGGAAGCGACAGCAACATCTTCCTTGTCGGAACCGGCATTACCTGGACCTATACAATTACCAACACGGGCAATGTGAGTCTGACCGATATTGTGGTGAGCGATGACGAGCAGGGAACGGTGAGCGTCCTTGTGTCGAACGGCAACGGTGACGATATCTTTGATGTCGGCGAGGTCTGGGTCTTCACCATGTCGGGCGTTGCGACCGCTAATGCCTATACCAACCTTGGCACGGTGCATGGCAATTACGGTGACGAGGATGTGACCGCATCGGACCTGTCAGGCTATTTCGGCGCTGACCCGAAGATCAGCATTGAAAAGGTGACGAGCGCAGGCGTGTTGGAAGGGCGGGATGACTATACGTTCCTCGTTGGCACTGCAATCACCTGGACATACACCATCACAAACGAAGGCAATGTCGCGCTGACCGATATTTTTCTGACGGACGATCAGATTGCCGACATCATGGATGGAGCCACCATCGTCGAATCGGGCATCGACAATGACATCCTGG
>JANNFZ010000379.1:0-2885 GCA_031380375.1 Hyphomicrobiales bacterium | reverse complement strand
GGCCGGGTAGGGGCTGAACATGAGGGCTTCACGCTCGATCCCCGCACCATCATTGACCGGACGCTGAAGGCGTCCAACAGGCGGGGCCTCGCCGAACTTGATGACGAGAACTGGTTTGACGTGCAGCCGGATTTTGCCACGGCACATTTTCTCAACGGTTTCGCCCATCCCGACGGCAAATATCATTTCAAGGCGGACTGGCGCAAAGCCGCAGGCGTTGTTTCGACAATGGGCGCGCTTGGCCCGCTCGACCAGATGCCCGGTTTCCCGGATCATGTGGCGCTGACCGAGGAGGCGACGGCGGAGACGCCCTTCCGTCTTGCCACCAGTCCGGCCCGCGCCTTCCTCAATTCGAGTTTCAACGAAACGCCGGGATCGCGGAAGCGCGAGGGCAGGCCGTCAGTGTTGGTCCATCCCGATGACTTGGCGAAGGCCGGCATCCGCGAGGGCGACGCTGTACGGCTTGGCAATGCCCGGGGCGAGGTTCAGCTTCATGTGAAGGCCCACGCGGGTCAATTGCCGGGCGTGCTGATTGCCGAAGGCCTGTGGCCCAACGAGGACCATGTGGGCGGTTGTGGCATCAACACCCTGACGGGGGCTGACCAGCCGGCACCTGCGGGGGGTGGTGTTTTCCACGACATCGCCGTGTGGATGAAGCCCATCCCGGCATGAATCGAATCTGAACAGGCACTTCAGGCCACGGTCATCCGTAGGCTGATAAATATGCCTTCATCCGCAATTCGGGCACAATTGCGCCAAACGCAGGCCGTGGTTCGTCCGTATACGGCGTAATTGTGTGTGGCGTGTGCGTTCCCATTTAACAGGTTGTTAACCATGTCTTACGGCGCACAAGTCATTGAAAAGAATCATTTTCAGCCACGGCGGAATCGGTCCAAACCCGCTGCCATGAACAACGAAACCATGAAACGCCGGACCCGCCTGCTGCTGCTGTTCATGGCCTTGACACTGGCTGCGGCCACTTTGGCGCCGCTGACCGTTCTGGCTGGCTAGGCCAAAGTCGCAATCCGTTCGGTCAGAAGTGCAAAAAATCCATCGGCATTGACGCCACCACAAACAGTGGCATTGGCTGGCCTCGTGGTGACTTTCCACCAATCAATCACCGTCATGCCCATGGTCAATTCACTTTCGCATTCCACGGCCACATTGACATCGCGCGACGTGAAAAGTTCGGGCCTCAAAAGCCAGGCGATGACGCAGGGGTCATGCAGCGGTCCGCCATCGGTGCCGTATTTCACCTCGTCGAAACGCTCGAAGAATTCCAGCAATTGCGCACAAGCCGGGCCTGATTTGTTGTTCATCTTGCGGAAACGGTCGATGCGCAGTTCCGTAGTCAGGGCCTGGTGGGTGCAATCAAGGGGGATGAGCGTGATTGCAATGCCAGAATCAAAAACCAGCCGCGCTGCTTGCGGATCCACATAAATATTGAACTCTGCGGTTGGCGTGATGTTGCCACCTTCGAAGAACCCGCCGCCCATGGCGACAATGCGCTTGATGCGGGATGCAATTTTCGGCTGCTTCACCAACGCCAGGCCGATATTGGTAAGGGGCCCCAGCGCACAGATCGTGATCGTGCCAGAGGGTGCATTCATCAGCGTTTCGATTATGAACTCAACCCCATGCTGTTCTTGCAGCGGCATCATCGGTTCCGGCAGGTCCGGCCCGTCGAGTCCGGTGCGGCCATGCACATGTTCCGCCGTCACCAGGGGTCGCAGCATGGGCCGTATAGCCCCGGCATAGACCTTTACCTCAGTCTTCCCCGCCAATTCGCAGATGATTCGGGCATTCTTTTCCGTCCGGAACAGGGGCACATTGCCAGCCACCGCGGTTATGCCAAGCACTTCCAATTCCGGTGAGGCGAGCGCCAGAAGTATGGCCAGCGCGTCGTCCTGGCCGACATCAGTATCGATGATAATGGGCAGTGCCTTGGTCATTGCGGTCTCCTCGCGGCAGGCATAGCCGGGCAATTGGCCTTCGGGAAGGGCTGGATTGACTTGCAATGGCGCTGACGCTCTGCTGACAGTAGATGTCAGCAGCTTGTCAGTAAGAAGAAACATGAGACGCGCCGACCGATTGCTCCGCATTATCCAGATTCTCCGCCGTCACCGCCGCCCGGTGAAAGGCCAGACCATGGCTGAGGAGTTGGAGGTCAGCCTGCGCACACTCTATCGCGATATCGCCGATCTCATCACCGACGGCGTGCCGATCCGTGGCGAAGCCGGTGTCGGCTATGTGCTGGGGGCCGGCTATGACCTGCCGCCCCTGATGTTCAACGCCGATGAATTGGAAGCTGTCATGCTTGGCCTTCGCTGGGTCATGCGCCGGGGTGACGAGGACCTGAAGCGCGCCGCCATGGATTCCGTTGCCAAAGTTGGTGCGGTGTTGCCGGCTGATCTGCGCCCCACGCTGTTTGATGCAGGCTTGCTCGTGCCGCCGAACCAGCGGGTCTATGCTGACCGGGTGGACGTAGCGGGTTTGCGCCGCGCCATTCGTGACCAGCGCAAAGTCGAGATTCGTTATGTCGCCGAAGACGGCGGCGCCACAACCCGGATCATCTGGCCCATCGCCATTTCCTATTTCGAGGCCCAGCGCCTGGTCATTGGCTGGTGTGAGTTGCGTGCCGACTTCCGGAGTTTCCGTACCGACCGCATCCAGCAGGCGGAATTGCAGAAAGATAAATATCCGGAACGGCGCAAAGTCTTGCTGAAGCGATGGTTCGAGCAGCAGGACAATGTCGCCAATCAGCTTGACGCGCTCATCTGAACCGAGCCGTCGGCGACCAAGGCAAGTGCCTTGACATAGAGCGGGTGTTCAACGGCCAACACGCGATCCCGCAGGCTTTCCACTGTGTCACCGGGCAGAACCGG
>JANNFZ010000269.1:0-1648 GCA_031380375.1 Hyphomicrobiales bacterium | reverse complement strand
CAGCGACAAGGACATTGTGGAAGCCATGAAGGCAGGCTCGACCATGACTCTTTCCGGCACAAGCTGGAAAGGCACTGACACCACCGACAGCTATTCGCTGACGGGAATTTCAGCGGCAATCGACAAGATCAACGAGGCGTGCAAGTAGGCGATGGTCAGGCGGCTGTTCGCGGCACTTGGCTTGCTTGTTGCCTTTGCCGGAGAAGGACGGGCGGACTGCGGCCCTGAGCGGTTTGCCGAAGTGGATTTCACGGTCTGCGTGATGGACCCTGCCACGGTTGCCATCGAAACCTTCAACCTTGATGTTGCGGGCGAGCCCTTCGAAAATTTTGACAAGCTTGCGGCGGAACTGGCGATTGAAGGCAAGACGCTGGTGTTTGCCACCAATGGCGGCATGTTCGACGACAATCTCCGGCCCATCGGGCTCTATGTCGAAAACGGCGAAGTGCGGAAAAAACTGAACCGGCGCAATGGCGGCGGAAATTTTCACCTGAAGCCCAATGGCGTGTTCTGGATCGACAAGGGCAAGGCCGGTGTTACCGAAACCGAGGCCTTTGCCAAGTCCGGCAGGAAACCCGCTTTCGCCACGCAATCCGGCCCCATGCTGGTCATCAACGGAGCGCTGCATCCGAAATTTTCAGCCGATGGGGCCTCACGCAAAATTCGCAACGGCGTCGGCGTGACAAGGCAAGGCGACGTGGTGTTCGCGATTTCCGAGGAGGGCATCAATTTTCACGATTTTGCGCTGTTGTTCCGCGACCGCCATGATTGCCCAAATGCCCTGTTTTTCGATGGTTCCATCTCCGGCCTGTTCGGGAAGGGCGTGGGCCAGCGTGGCGGCTTCCTGCCGCTCGGGCCTATGGTCGGAGCCTATGAAATGAAGTAAGGGCTGGCCCATCATGGCCACTCTTCTTTCAAATCTGCCGGAACGCTACATCCAAAATGACCTCCGGCCTTCGCTTGTCGGCCTGTCGAGGGCGCAACTGGCTGATATTCTCGCGCGTGTTGCAGTGCCCGAGCGGCAGCGCAAGATGCGCGCCAATCAACTCTGGCACTGGATTTACCACAAGGGTGTGACGGATTTTTCCGCCATGACCAATGTCTCGAAAGAATTGCGCGGGGTCTTCGCGGAAGCCTTCCAGATCGGGCGGCCCGAGATTGTCACCGAGCAGGTATCGAGTGATGGCACGCGGAAGTGGCTGTTGCGGCTTGAACCCGACAGCAACGGCCAGCGCCACGAAATCGAAACCGTCTATATTCCGGAAGAAGACCGGGGCACCTTGTGCATCTCTTCGCAAGTGGGCTGCACGCTCACCTGCACTTTCTGCCACACCGGCACGCAGAAGCTGGTGCGCAACCTGACGGCAGAGGAGATCGTCGGGCAAGTCATGTTGGCCCGTGACCGCATCAAGGACTGGCCCGATGACCTCGCCGCCAATCCGAAACCCCCTTCATCGGGGCGCTACATTACAAATGTCGTTTTGATGGGCATGGGCGAGCCACTTTATAATTTCGACAATGTGAAACAGGCCATGGAGATCGTCAGTGATGGTCATGGCATTTCCCTGTCGAATCGCCGCATAACGCTTACGACTTCCGGCGTGGTGCCGGAGATTGTGCGGCCGGGTGCCGAGATCGGCACCATGCT
>JANNFZ010000265.1:0-25128 GCA_031380375.1 Hyphomicrobiales bacterium | reverse complement strand
CGGCGGTTGCCGCGATCTGATGCCCGAGCCTGATGAACAAGTGATGCCGCCACTCCGTGAGGTTGGCGATGAACGGCGCAAGACCATCTGGATGCAGGCTGAGACGCAAGACATTGACGGGCGGTTCCAGCAGCTTCCTGTCACGCACCCCGCCGAGCAACGCAACGACTGCTGCATTGGCTGCAACCATCGTCCAGTGCCGGTCAATCGCCAGGGCGGGAAACGGTTCATGGCCTTTGAGCACCAGGTCGATTGCCGCCCGCGCAGGCACCAGTGAAGGGGCATCAAGCGGGCGGGCGAGATAGTGCGGCACGTAGCCAGCGGCAAGCAGCATCGCGTTGCGCTCAGGCAAGGGAATATCGAGCGCTTCCGTGAGCCGGATCACCATGTCGCGGCTCGGGATGGAGCGTCCGCTTTCGACGAAGCTCAGGTGTTTCTGCGATATCCCGGCCTCGAGTGCGAGGATGAGCTGGCTCAGGCGGCGGCGCTGGCGCCATTGACTGGGCTGGGTTACACCCACGCTGCTCGGCGCGATCTTCGTCATCGCCTTGGCGCTCGTCGTGGGCGCTTTCGCTCTGCTTCAAATCAGGGGCCTGCGTCTGCCCCGTGCTGTTTCTGCCTAAAGCCATTAGCCTTGCAGGCAAATGGAGCCCGTTGTCCCAACGAGATGACGGGTTTTCTTTTTTGGCGGCGCGGCAAATGCAAGTGTGGATCGCACAAATTATGCAACTGTTCTGGACAGCAACGCTGGTGTATCACCGCTCAAGCCATCGAGGATGGGGCAGTCCGGGTGTTCATCACCGTGGCAAAGCCCGGCGAGGTGCGTTACCGCATCGCGAAGACTGACAAGCTTGGCAATGTCGGCGTCAAGTTCGGCAACATGGTTGAGGGCAATCGCCTTCACTTTGCGGCTTGGCCGCGTGCGGTCCTGCCAGAGTCCCAGCAGCTCCTTGATCCGCTCGGTGGTAAAGCCAAGGTCCCGGGCCCGTCGAATGAAACGCAGCGTATGCACATCGGTTTGCGCGTATTTGCGGTAGCCGCTGTCCGAGCGGCGCGATTGTGGGATGAGGCCGGTTTCCTCGTAATAGCGGATCATTTTTGCCGATACGCCGGAGCCTTCAGCCGCGTTGCCGATGTTCATCGTATTTCTCCATAACAGGCGATCTGGGGCTTGACCTTGCCATGATGGGAAGGTTTATATGAACTGTCATGAAAAAACAATCCGCCGCCGCCATGACACCGCTTTCAGCACTGGATCCCGTCTGCGGGATGACAGTGAACCCCGCCACCACGCCCCACCATGCCGACCATAAAGGCACGACCTATCATTTCTGCAGCGTCGGCTGCCGCACCAAATTTGTCGGCAACCCGCTGAAATATCTGAAGCCCGAAAGCACAAAGGCAGCAGCTGAGCCTGTGCCCGAAGGAACCGTATTCACCTGCCCCATGCACCCGGAAATCCGGCAGGTCGGTCCCGGTTCCTGCCCCATCTGCGGCATGGCTCTGGAACCTGTAATGGTCTCGGCCGAGAGCGGTCCCAATCATGAACTGATCGACATGACAAGGCGTTTCTGGATTGGCCTGGTGTTGGCTTTGCCTGTTCTTGTCCTGGAAATGGGCGGACATGTGACCGGCCTCCGCATGCTGCTAGGCTCGCAAGCGACCAACTGGATACAACTGGCCTTGGCCACACCTGTTGTGCTGTGGGCCGGCTGGCCGTTTTTTGTACGGGGCTTTGACTCCCTCAAGACCCGCAATCTCAACATGTTCACCTTGATCGCCATGGGCACCGGCATCGCCTGGATCTACAGCGTCATTGCGACATTCATGCCGGGACTGTTCCCGCCTGCTTTCCGGGAAGCGGATGGTTCTGTTGCGGTTTATTTTGAAGCCGCCGCAGTCATCACTGTGTTGGTGTTGTTGGGGCAGGTTCTGGAACTTCGCGCCCGTGACCAGACCTCGGGTGCAATCAAGGCACTGTTGGGTCTCGCACCCAAAACCGCGCGGCGCGTCAATGGCGATGGCGCTGAAGAAGATGTCGCCATTGACCTTATCGCCGTGGGCGACCGGTTGCGTGTTCGGCCCGGTGAAAAAGTGCCGGTTGATGGTGTGTTGGTTGAAGGCCCTGCCACTCTTGATGAGTCGATGGTGACAGGCGAGTCCATGCCAGTGACCAAAGAAGCAGGCGGCAAACTGATCGGCGGCACGTTGAATGCCACGGGCAGTTTCATCATGAAGGCCGAGAAGGTGGGCCGTGACACCATGCTGGCCCGCATTGTCCAAATGGTTGCCGAAGCGCAACGCAGCCGCGCGCCCATCCAGCGCCTGGCGGATCGTGTCGCGGGCTGGTTTGTGCCGCTGGTGCTGCTGGCGGCCGTCGCAGCCTTCGCATCATGGTCGATCTGGGGACCGGAGCCACGCTTTGCCTATGGCCTCGTTGCGGCAGTCGCCGTGCTCATCATCGCCTGCCCCTGCGCCTTGGGACTGGCCACACCCATGTCGATCATGGTTGGTGTTGGCCGCGGCGCCCAGTCAGGCATTCTCATCAAGAATGCCGAAAGCCTTGAGCGCATGGAAAGCATCGATACACTTGTGGTCGACAAGACTGGAACCCTGACCGAAGGAAGACCGGCGGTCACATCGATCGTCGTCGCGAAGGGCTTCAAAGAAACCGAAATGCTGCGTTTTGCCGCCAGCGTGGAACAAGCCAGCGAACACCCGCTGGCGGCGGCCATCGTCAATGCGGCCAAGGCCCGCAACATCGTAACCGCAAAAGTCATGGGTTTTGACTCTCCCACCGGCAAGGGCGCCATCGGCATGGTGGAGCGCAAACGCATCGCCCTTGGCAATGCCAAGTTTCTTGCCGAACTCAGCATCGGCGTTACCGAGCTTGCTTCGGCCGCAGAAACCCTGCGCGTTGAAGGGGCAACAGCCATTTACATGGCGGTGAACGGAAAAATTGCCGCAATGTTCGGCATTTCAGATCCCGTCAAAGCAACAACGCCGGCCGCCCTCGCCGCCTTGCGGGCGCAAAACATCCGTATCGTCATGCTCACTGGTGACAACCGGACGACAGCCACAGCCATTGCCAACAGGCTCGGCATCACCGACATCGAGGCTGATGTCCTGCCAGACCAGAAAGCTGAAATTGTTGCGGGGCTCAAACGCCAGGGCCGCGTCGTGGCCATGGCCGGTGACGGCGTCAATGATGCGCCAGCCCTCGCTGCGGCGGACGTTGGCATTGCCATGGGCACCGGCACCGATGTCGCCATGGAAAGTGCCGGCATCACACTGCTCAAAGGTGACCTGATGGGCATCGCCAAGGCGCAAGCCCTCTCGAAGGCCACCATGCGCAATATCCGCCAGAACTTGTTCTTCGCCTTCATCTACAACGCAGCGGGCGTGCCCATCGCAGCAGGCATTCTCTACCCCGTCTTCGGAATTCTCCTGTCCCCGATGATTGCAGCAGCGGCCATGGCCCTGTCGTCGGTCAGCGTCATCGGCAATGCCATCAGGCTCAAATCCCTGAAACTGTAGCCGCAAAGTTTCGGTCAACATATCAATGGAGCTAACTCAATGAACAGCAAGACCATCATTCTTGGTGCCGTCGCCATCGCGGTCCTTGGCGTACTTATCTACAAATTCGTGCCTACAACGGGCACGGATACAATGCCGGGCATGAACCATTCTGCGATGACGTCGACCGACGCCACGCCCGCCACGAAAGCCTACGAAACCGCAATGGCCGCCATGATGAAAGGCATGATGTCAACGCCCACAGGCAAGCCTGATCTCGACTTCATGCAAGACATGATTCCACATCATCAAGGGGCCGTCGCCATGGCCAAGACGGTCTTGCAATATGGCAAAGACCCCGAAGTGAAGGCTTTCGCTGAAAATGTGGTGAAAGCCCAGGAAGGCGAAATCAACTTCATGAGCGCCTGGCTCGCAAGCACCGACAGGAACGCTTTGGTCGCTTCGCCGGAAGCCACAAAGGCCAATTTAGCGGCCATGGCGCAAATGAAGAAGGCCATGATGGTTCCATATTCGGGCGACGCCGATGTGGATTTTGTCAAAGGCATGATCCCGCATCATCAAGGCGCAATCAATGCCGCCAAGGTCGCCCTCCAATTTGCCAAGGACCCGGTGGTTCTGAAACTTGCCCAGGACATCACCACAGCCCAGGAAAGTGAAATCACCTTTATGAAAGCCTGGCTGGAGCGGATGGGGAAATAACAGCCCCGGGCGGTTCAGCATGACAGCGCGATACACCAAAACAGCGATCATCCTGCATTGGTTGATGGCTATCCCCATTGTCATCTTGTTGCTCTTGGGTGAGCAGACGATGGGAGGCCACAATGCGCGGTTTCTGCCAACCCTGCATGCCAGTGCTGGTTTCTCGCTCCTCGCAATGTTGGTCGTCAGACTGTGTTGGCGCTGTAAGCATCCCCCGCCTGCACGAGCACACACAAGTCGTTGGGAAACTCTTGCGGCGAAAGCCGCTCACTGGCTGCTTTACGCAGCGATGGCGCTGATCCCCCTGACAGGCTGGTTCGCCTACACTGAACATGTGAGGCGGTCCCTCGGCCTGCGGCCGGCGAGCCTATTTGGTCTCAGAATTCCGTTGCTGCCGGATATTGGCATCAACTGGCATCTCATCCATAATTGGGGCGGCAAACTTGTGTTGGCGTTGATCGCCCTGCATGTGGCAGCGGCGCTCAAGCATCATTTCCACGACAAGGACGATACACTCACTCGAATGCTGCCGAGACGATAAGGGAGTAGTCTGGTGGCCCGTCGGGCTCATAAGTTGAAGGTCGTCAGTTCAAATCTGGCTCACGCAACCACCAGCCCCGCCAATTCGAAGAGTTGGTGGTGTTGGTTTCGCGCGCTGCACGATTTGGATTTCGTGGAAGCATCTGAAAGCAAGGCGGCCCGTGATAGGGCTTCTTTTTCCACAAGGTCTTGTGCTAGGAAACGGTTTGAGTGGGCAAACTCCCGGAGAAATTTTGATGTATCGCAACATGCACCTGCTCTTTCTTGTTTTGGCTGCCATAGGGCTTTCGACGACGTCGGGAGTGGCACTCTCAGCGGGCCTTCGCGGCCCGGTATTTGTGCCCCCGACAAAGGCGGCCAAATTCATTCTTGTTGACGATGTGGCACCTCCCGTGCCCGTGCCAGGCGATGCGGCAAATGTGACTTACGATGGCGATTCGGGCGCGCTGATGTTCGAAACGGCAACGGGCGTGAAGGACCTGGCCGAATTCTACCGCGATGCCCTGAAGAAACTGGGCTGGCAGGAACAGCCTTCCGTCATCAACAACGACAACATGGTGCAACTGGATTTTACGAAGGGCGAAGCCAGCGTCGACCTGACACTCATGACCATGGGGGATCACACGCAGGTCACTGGCGTTACCGATGGCTTGGCAAGTGGTTCTGCTTCAGGCGATGATGCCGAGAATGGCGCGACGGTCCTCACCTTCACCGACAAGGACGGTCTGCCGTCACCCAATGAGAGCGTGTCCAGCGGCACCGAATCGACGATTTTCCGCCATAGCATCTCAGCCACGGTTGCTGCCAAGGTCGCGGTGGTTGTGGACATGTACCGGAAGGAACTCGCAGCCAAAGGCTGGACAGAACTGCCGGACAAAACCAAGGTCGATGCCGACTCGGCTTTCCTCGTTTTCGATACGCCGAATGGACCTGCCACTCTGACCGTGAAGCGGGATGGCAGTGACACCACTTTGCAATTGGGCCTCAGCGACAAGGCAGCGGCGTCCAAGTCGCCACTCTTTCCGAAGCCCGGGCAGGTCAAGTTTGCGCTGGGCAATTTCACCGACAATGCCGTCACGGTGAAGATCGGCGGCAAGTCTGTCAAAGTACCAGCTGGTGCGGGCACCAAGGCACCGGACGGCCCGATGCTTGATGTTGCACCTGGCAGCATCAAGGCCGCCATGCAAGGTGTGCAGACCGAGACGATCGAGGCCGGCCCCGATCAAATCTGGATGGTGATGGTGGGACCCGGTGGCCTGTTGCCGGTCCAGGCTTACTGAGCGATACTTCACACACAACAAGTCGTTAGTTCGAATCTGTATCTCGCAACAGCAACCTGCGTTCAATTGAACGCGGGTTTTTGTCACCCAAGAATGCCCGGCAGGTTGAGACCGTTTTCCTTGGCGCAGGCAATCGCGATGTCATAGCCCGCATCGGCATGGCGCATCACACCGGTGGCCGGGTCATTCCACAACACGCGCCCGATCCGGCGGTCGGCGTCTTCGCTGCCATCAGCGCAAATCACCATGCCGGAATGTTGCGAAAAGCCCATGCCCACGCCGCCGCCGTGATGCAGAGATACCCATGTGGCACCTGATGCTGTGTTGAGCAGCGCATTGAGCAGCGGCCAGTCCGACACCGCGTCGGAACCATCTTTCATGGCTTCGGTTTCGCGGTTGGGTGAGGCGACGGATCCAGAATCAAGATGATCGCGCCCGATGACAATGGGGGCCTTCAATTCGCCGGTGCGCACCATTTCATTGAAGGCAAGGCCGAGCTTGTGGCGAACTCCCAAGCCCACCCAGCAGATGCGGGCGGGCAGGCCCTGGAATGCAATGCGGGCCCGTGCCATGTCGAGCCATTTGTGCAGGTGGGCATCATCGGGGATCAGTTCCTTCACCTTGGCGTCGGTGCGGTAAATATCTTCCGGGTCGCCAGACAAAGCGCACCAGCGGAACGGGCCAATGCCACGGCAGAACAGCGGCCGGATATAGGCCGGCACAAATCCCGGGAACGCGAAGGCGTTTTCCAGGCCCTCGTCCTTCGCCACCTGGCGGATATTGTTGCCGTAGTCGAGGGTCGGAATGCCAGCATTCCAGAAATCCACCATGGCCGCCACATGGATTTTCATTGAGGCACGCGCCGCCGCCTGCACGGCTTTCGGATCGCTCTCGCGCTTTCCCCGCCATTCGGCCATGGTCCAGCCCTTAGGCAAATAGCCATTGAGCGGATCATGGGCGGACGTTTGATCGGTCACGATATCGGGCCGGACGCCGCGCCGCATCAATTCCGGAAACACGTCAGCCGCATTGCCCAGAAGGCCGACGGATTTCGCCTCACCGGCTTTGGTCCAGCGGGCGATCATCGCCAGCGCTTCGTCGAGTGATGTGGCCTTCTCGTCGACATATCGGGTGCGCAAGCGGAAATCGATGCGCGTTTCATCACATTCCACAGCGAGACAGCAGGCCCCCGCCATCACTGCCGCCAGCGGCTGTGCGCCACCCATGCCGCCAAGCCCACCTGTCAGAATCCATTTGCCCTTGAGATTGCCGCCATAGTGCTGGCGTCCCGCTTCGACAAAAGTTTCAAAGGTGCCCTGCACGATGCCTTGCGTGCCGATATAGATCCATGAGCCCGCCGTCATCTGGCCGTACATGGCGAGGCCCTTTTTATCGAGCTCGTTGAAATGATCCCAGGTCGCCCAGTGCGGAACGAGGTTGGAATTGGCAATGAGCACGCGCGGCGCATCCTTGTGGGTCTTGAAGACCCCTACTGGTTTTCCTGATTGCACAAGCAGCGTTTCGTCGCTCTCGAGCGCCTTCAGCGACGCAACGATGAGGTCAAAGTCTTTCCACGTCCGTGCAGCACGGCCAATGCCGCCGTAAACCACAAGCTCATGGGGGTTTTCCGCCACATCGGGATGGAGATTGTTCATCAACATGCGCAGCGGCGCTTCGGTCATCCAACTCTTGGCATTGAGGGTTGTCCCGGTTGGCGGATAAATGTCGCGCATATTGTGGCGGGGATTGTTCATAAATTGTGATCCTTCTTCATGGCTTGCGCCGCTGTGGCGAGCGCATCGAGTATGTCTTTGAGCACGGGGCGCAGACGCTGGGCTTTGGTGCGCGAAAAGGTCCAGGGCTCCGCTTCGGATTCGAGATAGGCGGCTTGCGCAATTTCCATCTGGATCGCGTGAACGCCCGTTTGCGGCTTGCCATAGTGCCGCGTTGTCCAGCCGCCGCGAAAACGGCCATTCAACACCGACGAAAAAGACGAACTTGCCGCAATACCGTGAACCACGGCTTGAAGATGCGGCGCACAGGTCCGGCCTTCATCCGTGCCGATATTGATGTGCGGCAAAATGCCATCAAACAGAAAGGGAATTTGCGAGCGGATGGAATGGCAATCATAGACAATTGCTACGCCATGCCGGGCCCTCACACGTTCCACCTCCGCCGCAAGCGCCGCATGATAGGGCGCATGGTACTTGGCCAGACGCGCCGCAACCTCAACGTCATCGGGGGCGGCGTCGGTCTTGTAGATGGCCCTGCCGTCAAAATCAGACACAGGGCAAAGTCCTGTCGTGTTCTGGCCGGGATAGAGCGATGCACCCGATGGATCGCGGTTGGCATCGATGACGTAGCGATGAAAATTCGCCGCCACCACTGTCACGTCATCGCGAAGCCCCTCATAAAGTTCCCCAATATGCCAGTCCGTGTCGGCAAGCCTGCGGCCGTTGTCATTGAGCTTTGCCCGAATGTCGTCGGGCACTTCTGTGCCACCATGGGGAAGGCCGAGGATAATTGGTCCATGCCCCTTGCTGACAGTGACCTGGTTCACGCCCGCAACTCCGGAAAGCGGATACCGGAGGAACTTTGCAACTGCCCCTCACGCACAAAAATTGCAGCCGCCTCAAGATCTGGCGCGAGATAGCGGTCTTCAGCAAGGGCTTTCACCTTCATGCGAAAGGCTTTCAACACTTTGCGCAAAGGCCCGCTGGTTTGCAGTGGCGCGCGAAATTCAACACCTTGCGCGGCACAGAGAAGTTCAATGCCGAGGATGCGATAAAGATTGTCGACCAGCCGTTGCAACCGCCTGGCTCCATGGGCCGCCATCGACACATGGTCTTCCTGGTTGGCGGAAGTCGGCGTTGAATCCGTCGAACACGGCATGGCGATATGCTTGTTCTCGCTCATCAGCGCGGCACTTGTGACTTCCGCGATCATGTAGCCTGAGTTGAGGCCGGGATTGGGCGTCAGGAACGGCGGCAGGTCGAAGGACAATGCCGGATCAACCATCAGCGCCACGCGGCGCTGCGCAATGGCCCCGATTTCGGCACCAGCAAGTGCTATCATGTCGGCCGCGAAGGCCACGGGCTCAGCATGGAAATTTCCGCCAGACACGATCAGTCCCTTGTCCACGAGCACCAGCGGATTATCAGTTGCAGCATTGGCTTCGATCACCAATGTTGCTGCGGCTTGTCGCAGGACATCCATGGCGGCCCCTGTCACCTGCGGCTGGCAGCGGATGCAATAGGGATCCTGCACACGGACATCACCTTCGCGGTGGCTTTCGCGGATCACCGAGCCCTTGAGCAGGGCCCGCATGGTGGCCGCTGCATCGATTTGCCCGCGATGGCCGCGCAGCGCGTGAATCTCGGGTTCCAGCGGTGCCGTTGATCCCATGATGGCATCAGTCGAAAGCGATGACGTCGCGAGGGCCGACTGCGCTGCCCGCCAGCATTCGAAAAGGCCAGCCAAGGCATAGGCCGTCGAAAATTGCGTACCATTGATGAAGGCAAGGCCTTCCTTTGGACCAAGTGGCACGGGCTTCAGCCCGGCTTTGGCAAGGGCAGCACCGCCCGTCATTAACTTGCCGCCTAATTCAGCAAAGCCCTCACCGATCAGCACCGCCGTCATGTGGGCAAGCGGTGCCAAGTCACCGGAAGCGCCAACACTTCCCTGCGCCGGAACCACGGGTGTCACACCCTTGGCCAGCATGGCCTGCAACAACTGAATGAGCTTCCAGCGCACGCCGGAAGCGCCGCGCCCCAGCGAAATCAATTTGAGTACCATCATCAACCGCACCATGCGCGCGGGCATGGCTTCGCCCACGCCGCAACAATGCGAGAGGATGAGATTGCGTTGCAATTGCGCGGCGTCTTCTGGTGCAATCTTGATGCTCGCCAGTTTTCCAAAGCCGGTGTTGACGCCATAGACCGCTGTATCACCCGCCACCGCCTTGGCAATGAGCTTGGCCGCCCGCTCCACCGCAGGCTTGGCCTTGGCACTCAAAACGGCGGGGCGATCCTCCCAATAAAGCGTTGCCAGTTGGGTCAGCGAAACAGAACCAGGTGTCAGCGTGAGTACCGTCATGGTTCGCCTCCAAAATACCGTTGCTGCAAAGGATTGAAACCGATGCGGTAAGTCAATTCATTGGGATGTTGCACGTTCCACAAAGCAAGGTCGGCGCGCTTGCCGGCTGCGAGTTCACCCGTATCCGATAAACCGAGGGCACGCGCCGCATTGACTGTCACACCGCGCAAACACTCCTCGGGAGTCAACCGGAACAGCGTTGCCGACATGTTCATGGCGAGCAGAAGCGATGTCAGCGGCGAAGAGCCCGGATTGCAATCTGTTGAAACTGCCATGGGCACGCCATGTTTCCGGAACAATCCGATGGGCGGGGCCTGCTTTTCACGGATCGTGTAGTAGGCGCCGGGCAGGATCACGGCGACACTGCCGGAATTTTTCAGCGCCATGACGCCATCCTCGTCGAGATATTCAAGATGGTCCGCTGACAGCGCGCCATAGGAGGCCGCCAGTTTTGCGCCACCCAGGTTGGATAATTGCTCGGCGTGAAGCTTGACGGGAATTCCGAGTGACTTGGCCACCTCAAACACTTGGGTTATTTCCGCAACGCTGAAACCAATGCCCTCGCAGAACCCGTCAACGGCATCAACCAGCCCTTCCGCATGGGCTTGGCGAAGGGCCGGAATGCAGACCTCGTCAATATAGGTCGGGGATCTGCCCAAGTATTCCGGTGGCACCGCATGGGCCCCAAGAAAACTTGTTTGCACGCGGACTGATCTCAACGCGGGAATGCGCCGCGCCACGCGCAGCATGCGCAACTCAGTCTCGATATCGAGACCATAGCCCGACTTGATTTCAAGTGTGGCAATACCCTCGGCCAACAGCGCATCAACCCGCGGCAGGGTTTGCTCCAGCAATTCGTCTTCGCTGGCGGCACGGGTGGCCGCAACTGTAGCAACAATACCGCCGCCTGCCCGTGCGATTTCTTCGTAACTCGCCCCTTGCAAGCGAAGTTCAAATTCCCGGGCCCGGTTGCCGCCAAAAACAAGATGCGTATGGCAGTCAATGAGTGCCGGCGTGAGCAGCCGGCCCCTGCCATTCTCCTGCCGCCAGGCGGCATAAGAGGCTGGCAAGTTGCTTGCCGCACCTGCCCACGCGATCAGGCCATCAGCAACCGCCACGGCACCATCTTCGACCAGTCCATAGGGAACAGGACCTGGAGCCATGGTGGCGAGGCGGACATTGTTGAGCACTAGACCCGGCATGGGGAACCTGTCGCAAAAGCCTTGTTCTCTTCATCATAATGCAATAGAAGATTATGTCTAGACATAATATGAGGCGCCCATGACCGCACTTTTTGCCAAACGGGCCTTGCTGCAGGAGGGCTGGCGGAACGACGTGAGGCTCGAGATTGACGGCCTTGCCATTGCCTCGGTCACCATCGACACCAAGGCAAAGCCCGGAGACGCCCGCGTTGACAGCCTGCTTCCTGCACTTGCCAACCTCCATTCCCACGCTTTTCAGCGCGCCATGGCCGGCATGACCGAACGGCGCGGCTTGAGCACCGACAGTTTCTGGACGTGGCGCGATCTCATGTACCGGTTCCTCGATGTGCTGACACCTGAGGACATTGAGGCAATCGCAGCACTGGCCTTTATGGAAATGCAGGAACAGGGCTTTGCCGCTGTCGCGGAATTCCACTATGTCCATCACCAGAAAGCCGGTATGCGCTACAGCAATGTCGCCGAACTTTCGCAGCGCATCATCGCTGCCGCCAAAGCCACCGGCATCGGCCTCACGCATTTACCGGTGCTCTATGCGCGCGGCGGGCTCGACAATGCAGCACTTGCCGGCGGTCAATTGCGCTTCGGCAATTCGGTTGAAGAATTACTTGCGCTCCGCGACAATGCAGTGCACGCCATCAAACAGCAATTGTCCGCCGACAGCCGCATTGGTGTTGCCCCCCATTCCCTGCGCGCCGTCACGCAACAGCAATTGATTGAGATTGCCAAGGCCTGCACCGATGGCCCGATTCATATTCATGTGGCCGAACAGGCCCGCGAGGTCGAAGATGTGCTGAAGGCCACCGGCAAACATCCCGTGCGCCTCCTGTTTGATGCCTGCGATGTCAACGCCAACTGGTGCCTCATCCATGCCACCCATCTCGATGCCAGCGAGATCCGCGACATGGCACAGTCCCGGGCTGTCGCAGGCCTTTGCCCCATCACTGAAGCCAATCTCGGTGATGGCACCTTTGCCGCCGTCGATTTTCTTGCGCATGCTGGCACTTTCGGCATCGGCACGGACTCCAACATCTGCATCACGGCGGCGGGCGAATTGGCCCAACTCGAATACAGCCAGCGGCTTCTGCACAGGCAGCGCAATGTCCTTGCGACAAGCAACGGATCGACGGGCCAGTTCCTGTGGCATGGCGCGGCAAAAGGCGGCGCGCAAGCCCTGCAACGGAATTGTGGTGCCATCAGCCCGGGCTTGCTCGCCGATCTCGTGGCGATTGACAGCGACAATGAAACTTTGGGCGGCCTGTCCTCTGGCCAACTGCTCGACGGTTTGGTCTTCGCCGGCTGCGAAGCCCATGTCACCGATCTCTGGAGCGCAGGCCGCCATTGCGTGAAAGAAGGACGCCATGTCGCCCGCGACGCCATTGCAAAGACCTATCGCAAGGCGCTTGCCGGTCTCACGGCACGGATGTGAGCGTGATGACCAGCGCCAACCCCGAAATCGCGACCGGTTCCGCACCAAGGACCGCAATTTCGCCGCGCCGCGCCGTCTGCCCTTCCTGCGCGACAGTCCCGTTCAACACATATGCGCCACGCCAGGCGCCTCTGGTCTCCAAAACCGTTTTGCCGCGCATCAAAACCACCTCGGCGGCGACGACCGAAGGATCAAAAATCACGTTGAAGTCGCGGCAGGGACCGCTGCGCAAACGACCGTCAATTTCCTCGTCACCGGAAAACCAGACCGGCGACAGCAGCTCCGCAGGCAAGGTTTTCGCCTGCGAAACCAGATCCATACCGTCGCCCTCTATTACTGTCAGGCAGCGGCGATGGCCGGGAAACAGCGAAAATGGCCCGCTCACCGCCACTTCGGCAATGCTGAGCCGCCAGGCGAAACGCATCACCCCTTCGCGCCGCAGGATTTCATGGGTGACACCGCCACCGTTTTTCCAGGGCGTCGTGGTGAAATCCGGTGGCTTGATGATCTCCATTGTCTCCGCTTATCGATGAACACCCCGCAATGACAAGTCCCGCCAAGAAAGACCTGAGCCTGCACCGGAAAATCCTCATGGATATCGAAGGCCGCATCATGTCGGGCGAATGGGCACCCGGCCACCGGTTGCCCTTCGAGATTGATCTTGCCACGCGCTTTCGCTGTTCGCGCATGACCGTCAACAAGGTGATGACGCAGCTTTCCCGCGCCGGTCTCATCGAGCGACGGCGCAAATCCGGCAGTTTCGTGTGCCAGCCGCGCTCGCAATCGGCGATCCTCGAAATCCATGACATCGAAACGGAAGTCCGCGCCCTCAATCTCGCCTACCGCTTCGAACTCATGGACCAGAGCCGGAGATTGGCCAACTCCATCGACAAGTCGCGCCTGTCGGCACCACAGGCCCGCCATGTCCAGGCCATCACCTGTCTGCATTTTGCCGATGGTGAACCCTTCTGCATCGAAGACCGTCTGATCAACGAGAAGGCCGTGCCCGATGCCGCGAGCGCCGATTTCAGCAAAGTTCCGCCCGGCACCTGGCTTTTGCAACAGGTGCCCTGGCATACTGCCGAACACCGGATTTGCGCCTGTTCTGCCTCGTCCGGCCAGGCAAGGCTGCTGAAAGCAAAACCCGGCACTGCATGCCTGGTGATTGAACGCCGCACCTGGAGTGCGGAAGGCTCCGTCACCCATGTGCGTTTCACTTATCCCGGCGACCGTCACGCGCTTGTCGCCCGCTTCACGCCGGAATCGGGTTGAGCACGGGAATTGCCGACCTTAAGAACCCGGAATCATTCTTTGCAAACGGGTATTGTGCAAGCGCCCATGCCTTGCTGTGAATGGGCCCACGCTTCCTGAAAGACCAATGCCATGACTGCCAATCCCCGCATCGCCTTCATCGGCGCCGGCTCCACCGTGTTCATGAAGAACATCATTGGCGACATTTTGCAGCGTCCCGCCACCAGCGGCGCCACCATCGCACTCATGGACATCAACCCAGAGCGGCTTGCGGAATCGGAAATCGTCGCCCGCAAGCTGATCAGCACGCTGGGTGTCAAAGCCAAAATCGAAACCCACCACGACCAGCGCCGCGCGCTTGACGGTGCCGACTTCGTCATCGTCGCCTTCCAGATCGGAGGCTTCGAGCCCTGCACCGTCACTGACTTTGAAGTGCCGAAAAAATTCGGCCTGCGCCAGACCATCGCCGACACGCTTGGCGTGGGCGGTATCATGCGCGGCCTTCGCACCGTGCCACATCTCTGGAAAGTCTGCCAGGATATGATGGACATCTGCCCTGACGCCCATCTCCTGCAATATGTGAATCCCATGGCCATCAACACCTGGGCCATTGCCGAAAAATTCCCCAAGATCAAACAGGTTGGCCTTTGTCATTCGGTGCAGGGCACCGCCGGGGAATTGGCCCGCGATCTCGACATTCCGGTCGAAGACATCCGCTATCGCGCCGCCGGCATCAACCACATGGCCTTCTTCCTGCAATTCGAGCATCGCCAGAGCGATGGCAGCTTCGTTGACCTCTATCCGGCACTCCACAAGGGCTATCGCGAGGGCCGCCTTCCGAAGCCAGCCGATTGGAACCTTCGCTGCCCCAACAAGGTGCGCTACGAGATGATGACAAGGCTCGGGTTTTTCGTCAGCGAAAGCTCAGAACATTTTGCGGAATACACGCCCTATTTCATCAAGGTGGGCCGCGCCGACCTGATTGAGAAATTCGGCATTCCGCTGGACGAATATCCCAAGCGCTGCATCGAGCAGGTGGCGCGCTGGAAGGGTGAGGCCGAAGCCTATCGCAAGGCCGACAAGATCGAGGTCAAGGCTTCCCATGAATATGCTTCAGCCATCGTCAATTCCGTGTGGACCGGCGAACCGTCGGTCATCTATGGCAACCAGCGCAACAATGGCTGCATCACTTCGCTGCCGGATGATTGTGCTGCCGAAGTGCCCTGCCTCGTTGATGACCGTGGCATCCAGCCCACCCACGTGGGCGCCCTGCCGCCGCAACTGACGGCCCTCATCCGCACCAACATCAATGTGCAGGAACTGACGGTGCGCGCCCTGATGACTGAAAACCGCGAGCACATTTACCACGCCGCCATGATGGACCCACACACCGCGGCCGAGCTCGACCTCCAGCAAATTTGGGATCTCACGGACGCGCTGCTCACTGCCCATGGTGATTGGCTGCCGGAATTCGCCCGCAGGCCAGGTCTCCGCTAGGCGGCCCGTCAGCGGCGGTTGGTATTTATCAAATCCATTTGATTTAATAAACCGCATGTGCTTGGCTGCGCCGCTGGGACAGGACAATGGCACTCAAGGGCACCAATCAAGAGTTCGGACGCCCCTACAATCGCCGCATCGTGCTGGAAGCAATCCGCCAGCACGGTCCCATAGCCCGTGGCGACATTGCGATGCGTGTCGGCCTGACCATACAAACCGTCTCAAACATAACCCGTGAACTGGAAGAACAGGACTTCCTGCTTGGCATCCGCAATGCCAAACGCGTGCGCGGCCATCCTGCCACGAGCTTGAGCATCAATCCCGATGGCGGCTACGCAATTGGCCTTAATATAACACCGGTCGGTATTGAAGCCGCACTGGTCAACCTCGCGGGCGAAATTGTCATCTCGCGATCACGCGGCCGCAACTGCCTGAAGCCGGCCCGAGCATTTTCCGAGATCGGCAAGATCATCGCGGATTTCAAGGCCGCCATCCCCAAGAAGCGCCTGCTCGGTGTGGGTCTCGCGATGCCAGGCCCTTTTGATGTCGAATCCATGAGTTTTGTGGGCCCCACAACGCTGGAAGGCTGGAAAGACGTGCCGATCAAGGAAAGACTGTCGAATATCGCCGGTTGTCCGGTTTTTATCGAGGTCGATCACGCGGCCGCCGCCATGGGCGAGCGCCTCTACGGTGCCGGCAAGGACTACAGGGACTATTACTACCTGTTCTTCAGCATGGGCCTTGGCGGTTGCATGGTGCATGACGGCCTGCCGGTTCGCGGCAGCTTCAGCAATGCAGGCGAGATCGGCCATATCCCCGTCGTTCCGAAAGGTGAACCTTGCGCCTGCGGCAATCGTGGATGCCTTGAACGCTACGTATCGCTGGAAGCCCACGAGCGGCGGTCCGCCGTGATTGGCGTGGAGGGTTGGCTTTCTGAGGCAGCTCCGCTGTTTAGGTCCGCCATCGCGACAATCGAAAATCTTTTTGATCCGCAAACGATCATTGTTGGCGGTCTGTTGGGCACAGACATCCCGCAAAGGCTTCTCGCCAAGGCCGAACCACTTTCCAATTCTGTTTCATCCCGCAGAAACAGATCTGCGCCAAGAGTGGTCTTTTCTGATACCGGGCACAACGCAGCCCTGCGCGGCGCTGCATCGCTGGCCATATCAGGGGCGTTGACGCCGCGCTTTGGCATGATGTTCACACAGGATGAAGCGAGCAACCCGCGTGATCCTGTTTTTGACCGGGGGGCCGCCGCGTGAGCCGGAATGGTCCCCTCCTGCGTTTGACGGACATCACGCGCAATTTTGGTGCCATCGAAGCCCTGCGCGGCATCAGTTTTGATATAGCCCCTGGGGAAGTGGTGGCTCTGCTCGGCGACAATGGCGCCGGAAAGTCCACCTTGGTGAAGATCGTATCGGGCGGCCTAGAAGCAACATCGGGTTCCATGGTTTTTGATGGCATTGAAAGACGCTTTGCATCGCCCAAAGAAGCCAAGGCCGCAGGGATCGAGACCGTCTATCAAGACCTGTCGCTTTGCACCAACGTTGATGTCGTTGCGAATTTCTTCATGGGTCGCGAGATTGTGAAGCGCTATCTTGGCATCCCGGTTTTGCAGGAAGCTGAAATGTATGCGGCAACCGAGAAGGCCATGGCCAATGCCGGAACACGAATTCCGTCGTTGCGCACCAATGTCGAACATCTGTCGGGTGGCCAGCGCCAGGCCATCGAGCTCAATCGCTTTGTCCATTGGGGTGGCAAACTGGTGCTGCTTGATGAACCCTTTGCAGCACTTGGCGTCGAACAAACGCGACGCGGCCTCGAGATGGTCAAGCGCATTGCCGCGCAAGGCATAGGTGTTGTCATTATCACCCACATCATGGCTCAGGCTTTCCAGGTGGCTGACCGCATTGTGGTCATTCGCCAGGGCCTCGTGGCAGGCGACGTCAAACGCGAGAATACCAGCCCTGACGAAGTTGTTCGCATGATCACCGGCGAGGCCCTCGCGGGCAATGCCCAAGAAACGAGGCCGAACGGCCCGCGTGCCAGAAAATCACAATAAGCAAAACAGGAGACGAAACATGAACCGCATACGCCGCCTACTTCTCGCTTCCATCGCCGTGACGGCAATGAACATTGCCACACCCGCCTTCGCTGCCTCCAAAGGCACGATCTACTATATGGTGCCCACCTTGATTGACGAGTTCCAGACAGAGTCTGTGTCGGCCATCGAAAAATTCCTCAAGGACGTGGGCTATGACGTCATCACACTGAATGCCGACAGCAAGACCGATCTGCAGCAAAGCCAGATGAATGACACCATCCTGCTGAAGCCCGCGGCAATTGTCCTCGCCGCTGTGGACTTCAACGCCTTGCAGCCGTCAATCGAAAAGGCCCGTGCCGCCGGCATCCCCGTGATGGAATTTGACCGCCAGATCACGGCAACACCTTCAGACTTCACCTCCGTTGCCGGAACCATTGAAATCGGCCAGGTGGCCGCCGGTGAAATCCAGCGCCTGCTCAAGGAAAAGAATGGCGAAGTGAAAGGCAAAATCCTGCAGGTTCTCGGCGACCCGGCGGATCCCTATTCTCTCGACATCCAAAAGGGCTTCGAAGACAAAATGAAGGAATTTGCCGGTGTGCAAATCATTTCCCTGCCTGCCATGGCGTGGGATGCGGCGAACGCCGGCACTATTGTCTCTGACCAAATGGTTGCCAATCCCGACATCGATTTGATCTTTCTGCATGCCGCACATTTGTCAGTAGCGGCTGTTGCCGCTTTGGAGGCCAAAGGCAAAAAACCGGGCGACGTGATGATGATCTCATCCAACGGCGCTCCCGTTGGTTTGGACCTGATCCGCAAGGGTTGGCTGAATGTCGAGGTTGAACAACCACTCTATGCCCAGGCTGCGGCCATCGCCATGTTCGCTGACAAGGTGGTGAACAAGCAGGAAATCAAAGCCGGTACATACAAGGTGCTTGGCCTGGATTCGGTGGTATCAATTGAAAAATGGGGTCCGAATATCAAGATCCCTGGTGCTGCAATCACCAAGGAGAACGTTGATGAACCGCGCTTTTGGGGCAACCTGAAGGCTCCTGCCGACAAAATAACGCCGGTTGAATAGTCCGAATTGAAACACCCCGGGCCGCACAAGGCTCGGGGCCTTCTCATTGGAACTCATCACATGATTGCAAGCCGCAACCGGGCGCTGATGGAATTTGCGCTCGACAATCTGGTCTGGTTTCTGCTGGTTTTTGTGCTGGCAGTGTTCTCGTTGACCGTACCCAACTTTTTTCAGACCGGAATCTTTGTCAACATCATCGAGAGCTCAACCATGGTCGGCGTGATGGCGATTGGTCTCGCCATAGTCATTATCGCCGGCAACATGGATCTTTCAGTCGAATCCACGGCAGCGCTTTCCGCCATGGTCACCGGCATTTTGTTCTGTAGCCATGGCATCGGCATTGGCTGGACATTGACGCCCGAATGGCTGGCGATGCCGGTGTCGCTGCTTATCGCCTTGGCCGTTGGCGCGGTCATCGGTGTCTTGAACGGCCTTTTGGTCGTCCGGCTGAAGATGGATGCATTCATTGTCACATTGGCTTCCTACATCTGGGTACGTGGTGCCGTCGTTGCATTGTCCGGTGGCCGGTCGGCACAAGGTCTCACGCCAAGCATTCGTTTCATCGGCATTGACACGTTCCTTGGCATTCCCCTGATCGCATGGATTGCCATTGTGGGTTTTGCGGTCTTTACCTTCATCATGGCCAGGACGCCGTTTGGCCGGCACATCACCATGATCGGCGGCAACCGCGCGGCCACGTTCCGGGCCGGCATCCCGGTCGACAAGCTGATTTGGATTTCTTTCATTCTCGCTGGCACCATTGCCGGTTTGGCTGGCTGGCTTCTCGCCATCCGCACCTCTGGAGCATCCGCTGGTTTGGGTGTCGGCATGTTGTTCCAGGCCTTCGCGGCGGTGGTGATTGGTGGCGTAAGCCTGAAAGGCGGCATCGGCAGGTTGCCCGGCGTCTATGCGGGCGTGTTGTTGCTGCATTCCATCCAGACTGCCATCAATCTCATGGGCATGCCCGCCCATTACACGCAAATGATCCTCGGCAGCCTCGTTCTTGCCGCCGTCCTTCTCGACACCGTAAAACTTTCGATACGGCAAAAACTGACATGACAAAGAGACTGGAAGGACGCGTTGCCCTGGTCATTGGCGCCGCGCGCGGCATTGGTGCGGGCATCGCCGAGCGCATTGTGGAAGAAGGTGCCCGCGTTGTGATTGCCGACAGCCTTGCCGATCTCGGCCGGGAAACGGCGCGCCGCCTGAACGGCAAATTCATTGAAATTGATGTATCGAAACTTGCGGACAATCAGGCGGCTGTGGCACTTGCCGTGTCGGCCCATGGCGGTCTCGACATTCTTGTTCAGAACGCCGGCATCTATCCTTGGACATTGATTGAAAACACTTCGCCGGAAGAATGGGATGATGTCCTTGCCGTCAACCTCAAAGGCACGTTTCTTTCCGCCCGCGCGGCCCTTCCTGTCATGAAGGCCAATGGCGGTGGTCGCATGATTTTCACATCGTCGATTACCGGTCCGCGTGTCACCAGCCCCGGCCATGGCCACTACTCTGCATCCAAGGCCGGCATCAACGGTTTCATAAAGTCAGCGGCACTCGAATTTTCCGGTTACAACATCACGGTCAACGGCATCGAACCCGGCAATATCCTGACCGACGGCATGAAACAGCACCGCTCGGCGGAATTCATCAAGATGATGGAGGACGGCGTGCCGCTCGGGCGTTTGGGCACGCCACGCGATATCGCCAATGCTGCGCTGTTCCTGGCATCCGATGATGCGTCATACATCACCGGCACAACGATCATTGTTGACGGTGGACAAACGCTTCCGGAAGGCAAAGATTTCCGCTTGAACCCCGTGTGATACAGAAACGAGCATATCATGGAACTGATTGACTATCTCAAATTGCGGCCGGTTGGCAAAAAGCTGGAAGACCTGGAGACACCAGTCCCCATCATCGACGTGGATGTGGTGGAGCGCAATGTCACGAAGTGGCAAAGCCGCTGCGACGCGCTGGGGCTCGCCAACAGGCCACACATAAAAACCCACAAACTGGTGGGCTTGGCACAGTACCAGATTGCCAAAGGTGCCAAAGGCATTACCGTGCAGAAACTGGGCGAAGCCGAAGTCATGGCGGACGGCGGAATCCGCGACATGCTTTTGACCTTCAATGTGGTTGGCAGAACCAAGACCGATCGTCTCGCGGCACTCGCACGGCGCACAGACATTTCGGTTGTTGCCGACAACAATGAAATGCTTGAAGGTCTGGCGTATGCTGCTGGCAAGGCGGGCCGTGCAATCGCCGTTTTGGTGGAATGCGATACGGGTGCTGGCCGCAATGGCGTACAGTCGCCAGCGGCCGCACTTGCGCTTGCAAAAGCCATCGACAAGTCTCAAGGCCTTTCGTTTGGCGGCTTGATGACCTACGCAAGTGCCGGTCAGCGCCTGCAAACAGCGGCATTTCTCGATGATGCGCGAAAGCAATGCCAAGCGTCGGCCCTTGAGGTTCGCGTCATCTCGTCGGGCGGCTCGCCTGACATGTGGAAGGATGAGGGTCTCGCCAAACTGACGGAGTATCGTGCAGGCACTTACATCTATTTCGACCGCACCTTGGCTGCACGCGGCACCTGTGATTTTGCTGACTGTGCGCTGTCGGTCTTGACCACAATTGTCAGCAGGCCAACCGATGCCCGCGCCATTATCGATGCCGGCACAAAGACCCTGACCAGTGATCTCAATGGGCTCGAGGGCTACGGCGTCGCCCACGCACTTGGCGACGCCAAGGTTTATGCCGCCAATGAGGAACACGGATTTCTCGACGTCTCGCAACTCGAACACAAACCATTGATCGGCGAACGCATCGAGATCACACCCAATCACGTTTGTCCGGTCAGCAATCTTTTTGATGAAGTTGTTTTCGTGCGCGGACAAGAAGTGCTGGGCGCCGTAAAGGTTGATGCAAGGGGAATGGTAAAATAACATGACCCTGAATTCGTAAATCAAAACCGCCACCGCAAACCCGGAGGATTCTTTTTGCCATGACAATTGCTGATCGCCTCCAAACATTGGGTATCAAGCTCCCTGATCTGCCCACTCCCAAGGGCGCTTACGTGCCGGGTGTGCTGCACCGGGACACGCTCTATCTTTCGGGCCAGGGACCGCTGCTGGAAGACGGGAGCCTTGCCAAAGGCATTGTCGGCAAGGATGTGTCCCTTGATGACGCCAAGTTCCACGCACGGCGCACCGGCATGGTTTTGCTTGCCGCTGCCCAGAATATTTTGGGAACACTCGACCGGGTCGAACGGGTGGTCAATGTCCTCGGCATTGTCAACGCAGCACAAGGGTTTGCCGAGCATCCCAAGGTTATCAATGGCTGTTCCGAGCTTTTCATTGAAGTGTTTGGTGAGGCCGGTCGCCATGCCCGCGCCGCCGTTGGCATGGGCACTTTGCCGGAGAATATCACCGTTGAGATCACCGCCATTTTCGCAGTGAAGCGATGAGCATTTACAAACAGTTTGGCGTCCGCACGATCATCAATGCAAAAGGCCCTGCCACGCGGCTCTCTGGCGGCATCATGCGCCCCGAAGTGGCGCAAGCCATGGTGGAGGCCTCGCAAGCCTGCGTGGATATGGCTGAACTGCAAGCCGGAGCATCGCGCGAGATCGCCAATGCCACTGGTGCCGAGGCCGGCTACATTGCCTCCGGAGCCTCAGCCTGTCTCTTGCTTGCAACAGCGGCCTGCATGGCCGGCCATGATCCCGGCCGCATGGCGAGGCTTCCCGATACAAAGGGCATGAAGAATGAAGTGATCATGGTGCGCAGCCAGCGCAATTTCTATGATCATGCCATCCGTGCCGCCGGCGCCAAAATTGTCGAAGTCGGCCTTCCCGACCGTTATGCGGGCGCAGGTGTCCGCGATGCCGAGATCTGGGAACTCGAAGACGCCATCACCGGTCAAACCGCAGCGTTCTTTCATGTCGCTGACGCCCAATCGCAACCGCCATTGAAAGACATTGTGAAACTCGCACGCAAACACAAGCTGCCCGTCATTGTCGATGCTGCCGCGCAGTTGCCGCCACAAACCAATTTGCGGCGCTTCATTTCCGAAGGTGCTGATCTGGTTGCCTACTCCGGTGGCAAAGCACTCGGCGGGCCGCAGGCCAGCGGCATCTTGTGTGGTGCCAGGAATCTCATCATGTCGGCAGCACTCCAGCACCTCGACTTCGACATCTACGCAGACATGTGGGACCCGCCGAGGTCACTGATCGACAAGCGCAAGCTCAAGGGCACGCCGCAGCATGGCATTGGCCGTTCCTGCAAGGCCGGAAAAGAAGAGATCATCGGCTTGCTCACCGCCTTGCGCCTGTTCATCGCCGAGGGCGATGCTGCCCGTCACAAAAAGTGGCTGGCAATAATCGATGCAATAGCATCTGAACTCAAGGGGCTGGATGCCGCAAAGGCCGCAATCGAAGGCGCAAAGAATGTGCACGAAGTTCCATCACTGGTGATTACCTGCCTCGGACCGGCAGGCACCGCAGACCGTGTCATCAAGTCACTCATCGCCGGAACCCCATCGATCCATACCGACCCGTTGTTGCGCGCCGAAAACAAGATCGTGATCAATCCCGTTTGCATCCCTGCCGGCAGCAGCCCCATCATTGGCAAGGCGTTGAGATCTGCATTCGCTTGAAGTTGGCCTGCCTTTCGAATGAACACCTGCCCAAGGGGGCCTCTTCACGCGCAGTTCGTCACCCTGCACCACAAGGCAGCCAGCAGTTTTCTTTGAACCTCCGGTTTACGGCTGCAACAGGCAGTGGAACATTGTTGATGTTCTCAAAAACCATTGCGGGCCAACATGGCGCAGCGGATGCGCACATCGTATCCGCCTTCCTTTTCGGGAACCGCCGCAGCCGCCTGGTTTTTCATGCCTCGAACGCGGCGAATTGAAACTATCCGGCCCGTCGCGCGTTGCAGGAGTGACGATCCAAGCGGGATGTACGGGATATCATGAGAGACCACTCCAAACCATCGGGATCAATCATACGTGTCGCGCTTGCCTTCATGGCATTGGGGCCGTTGTTCTCAGCGCAAACGGCGCCTGGGAATGCATCCCCTGCGGATGAGTTGAAACGCATGGTGCGCAAGCTGGATCGCAAGGTGTGCCGCACCATTGTCAGCGACAAATGCCAGGCACTTTCCACAAGCCGCAAGTCGCCTGCCAAAACGACACGCAAAAGCGCTGCCGTGGCAAAGCCAAAAATTGCAACGACTGCCGTTGCGGTTGCGCCGGACCCAATTGTGAAGCCCGATGCGACTGCCGCAATTGCACCAGAGTCCAAGGCCGATCTTATTCTGCCAACCTTGAAGCCCAAGACACTGGCAAAGGCCAAAAAACCATTGGCAGTTTCGGTACGTGTTTCTTCCGTGGCGCCAGATGCAGACACGGCACGGCCAAAGAAGGCACCAGAAGTGGCCGTCGCGATGTTGCCAAGGCCAATTGCCCCTGCCTTTTTGCCTGTGGCACCCGTCCCGCATGCCATGCCGGATGATGTTGTAGTGGGGGAGGCTTGCATGACAGCGCTGGGAAAGATTGGTGCCAATTTTGGGCAACTGGCAATGCCCGTGTCTGCGGGTGCATGTTCGGTCACTGATGCTGTCGTGTTGAAATCCCTGCGCGTGGGTGAAAACCTGATAGCATTCACCGACCAGCCCACACTCACCTGTGGTTTCGCACTGCGCTTTGCCAACTGGGTCAAATACCAGGGTGATCCCATCGTTCAAACCGGGCTCAATGCGCACATCAAGTCGATGGGAACCGGGCCTGGCTACGAATGCCGGGGCCGCAATGGCGACAGCAGCGCCAAACTGAGTGAACATGCGTTTGGCAATGCCGTCGACATCGAACGCATCAAATTGATTGGCGGCCAGATCATTGAGGTCAAGGATGCCATCAACAGTGCATCACCACACCAGCCTGTGCTGGCTGGCCTGCGCTCGGCTGGTTGCCAATATTTCATGACGGTGCTTGGTCCCGGCGCCAACACCGCCCATGCCAGCCATTTCCACTTTGACTTGCAACGTCGTGGCAAGAAGGGAAACCACAAGATGTGCGAGTGACGCGCAACCCGCTCTCACCCACACCCATGGCATCATCCTGGTCGTCGCCCTTGACAGCGCACGGAATCCGGAGCCGAATTTCTCCATGCTTGGCAAAAACCAAAAGGATATTTTTATGTATACGGTCAGAGGACTGCTGGATGAACATGGCAAAGGCTCGATCTTGGCCAATGCCAAAGACTGGAATGAGGCGCGGGAAAAAGCCGCCGTCTTGCGAAAGCAGGGCTTGAAGGTGGAAATTTGGCATCAAGACGGCAAGAAAATTGACGAGCCGGAAGACGACACGCGTGCCTAAAGCCTCGGATGTTCAATTGAGTCCAAATTTCCTCCATGGGCGGGTTTAACCCGCCCACCCAGACTCGCAGAAAGGCTGGT
>JANNFZ010000254.1:0-3158 GCA_031380375.1 Hyphomicrobiales bacterium | reverse complement strand
CGTGTAGCGCAGAAACTTGACACCGGGCACCGCGCGCCCCTTGATGCCCAGCGCCACCACCTCATGGCCCAGGCGGGCCAACTCAGCGGCCACATGCACAAACTGGCCCGGAAAGTTCTGGTGGATGAACAGGTATTTTTGGGGCTTCATGGCCGGGCAGCGCTTGCAGGTGCCCGGTTACACGGAAGTGAGTGCCGTGTGCACCCACCCGGATTTTCGCGGACGCGGGTTTGGCAGCTTTCTCATGTGCACAGTGGCGGCGCGCATCAAGGCGCGCGGTGAAAAACCTTTCCTGCATGTCTACGCCAACAACACCAATGCCATACGCCTCTATGAAACACTCGGCTTTGCGTGCCGCGCCGAAATTTCAGTGACAGTGCTGCGCAGCGCGTAAGTGTTGAACGCGGAAACGAAAGTCCCTACAAGCGCCGCCGAAACACCACTTCATCCGGAAGCATGCTCAAAATATGGCGCGTCAGTTCATCTATCATATGCAAGGCCTGTCCAAGTCCTACTTGGGCGGCAAGAAGGTTCTCGACAACGTTCACTTGTCTTTCTACCCCGAGGCAAAAATCGGTGTGTTGGGTCCCAACGGCTCGGGAAAATCCACACTTCTCAAAATCATGGCGGGCCTCGATACCGAATTCAACGGTGAAGCCTGGATCGCCGATGGGGCAACGCGTGGATATCTGGAGCAGGAACCACATCTCGATCCATCGAAGGACGTGATGGGCAATGTCATGGAAGGCGTTGCCGCCAAAAAAGCGATCATGGATGAATACCACGCCCTGATGGCCGACTATAACGATGAGAACGCCGACAAGGCAGCCAAATTGCAGGACGTGATCGACGTGCAAAACCTGTGGGATTTGGAATCGCAGGTTGAACTGGCCATGGACGCGCTGCGTTGCCCGCCGGGGGATTCGTCAGTTGAAAATCTCTCAGGCGGTGAAAAGCGCCGCGTCGCCCTGACGAAATTGTTGCTGTCAAAACCCGATCTCATTCTGCTTGACGAACCGACAAACCATCTCGATGCCGAAAGTGTCGAATGGCTGGAACATCATTTGCGTGATTATCCGGGTGCCATTCTCATCGTCACCCATGACCGTTATTTCCTCGACAATGTCACGGGCTGGATTCTGGAATTGGACCGGGGCCGCGGCATTCCCTATGAGGGCAACTATTCCGCCTATCTCGGCCAGAAGGCCAAACGCTTTGCGCAGGAGTCACGAGAGGACGCGGCCCGCCAGAAAGTGATGGAGCGCGAAGCCGAGTGGATGGCAAAGTCGCCGACCGCCCGCCAGGCCAAGAGCAAGGCCCGTATCAAGGCCTATGACGAGTTGCTGAAAATCAACGAGGCGCGGGTGCAATCGCATTCGGCGCAAATCATCATTCCGAGCGGAGAACGTTTGGGCGACACGGTCATCACCGTGGAGGGCCTGAACAAGGCCTATGGCGACCGGCTGCTCATCGAAGACCTGTCGTTCAAGCTGCCGCCCGGCGGCATTGTTGGAATCATCGGTCCCAATGGCGCGGGCAAAACCACGTTGTTCCGCATGCTGACGGGTCAGGAACAACCGGATGCCGGAACGATCACCATCAGCCCCTCGGTCAATCTCGGTTACGTCGACCAAAGCCGCGATGCGCTTGATGCCAACAAGACCGTCTGGCAGGAAATTTCCGGTGGCAATGATCTTGTGATGTTGGGCAAGCGCGAAATGAACTCCCGAGCCTATGTCGGCGCTTTTAATTTCAAGGGCGCCGACCAACAGCAAAAAGTTGGAACACTGTCGGGCGGACAGAGAAACCGCGTGCATCTCGCCAAGATGCTGAAAGCCGGTTCAAACGTGTTGCTGCTCGACGAACCAACCAACGATCTCGACACTGAAACTTTGGCGGCACTGGAAGAAGCGTTGGAGGATTTCGCTGGCTGCGCCGTGGTTATCAGCCATGACCGCATGTTCCTCGATCGTCTCGCCACCCACATCCTCGCGTTCGAAGGTGATAGCCATGTCGAATGGTTCGAAGGCAACTTCCAGGACTATGAAGAAGACAAGAAACGCAGGCTGGGCGACGACGCGGTCAACCCGCACCGCATCAAGTACAAGAAGTTCGCGAGGTAGGGGCAAACTCAACGACTAAGCAAGCTGCTTTCTTGACGATGGTCTAAAAGTCCGCAAAAAAGAATCAGGTATCTGATATGGTCCGCGGTTATTTACGGGGCGATTTAATAGTTTTACTGTCAATTCATCGACCTTTTGTTCCAACCACCTGTCATTTTCAATAATTTCGGTGGAAAAATTCTTCTTTGAGGTTGACATCGCAGCGTCCTCCCAAACGCGAATCCTTATTACCATCTTGGTAGCAGATTTGCTAACGAATGGTTAAGTTCTTAACATCTGTTGCGTCATTGCAATGAAAGGCCTGTTCTCTATGCGCCGAACTAAGAACCTCCTGCCAATTAGAAATCCCGAGCTGATTTTCGGGCTTGTTGGGCCTATTGGGGTTGATCTCGACTTGGTAATTGAGGCATTAAATTCGTCGCTTCAACAGGTGAAGTACGAAACAAGGTTGGTCCACCTTACAAAGTTGATGCGTACCAAAAAAGTATCATTGAAAATTGACGAATCAACATATGTGAGAAAATACCTATCGCTAATCAAATACGCGAATGCCTACAGAAAAGCGGCGGGACATGCCGAAGCACTCGCGGCCCGTGCGATCCTTGAAATTGGAAAAATAAGAACCCAGTTTACGAACGATGAGCGTTCTCCGGCGTTGGGAACAGCATTCATCATTCGACAATTCAAGCGTCCTGAAGAAATTGAATTGATGCGGAAGACCTATGGGCGCAAGTTCATACAAGTTTCAGTTTATGGAAGCGCAACCGACAGGAAACGCGTTATTCGTGAAAAGATACGCAAGCACTCGCCTGCACAAAAACCTGACATCGAGGTAGAGCAAGAAGCAGCTGAATTGGTCGATGTTGATCACAATCAGAAGAACGAGTTTGGACAGCGCATTTCCGATGTTTTTCACCTAGGTGACGTTTTTGTCAAAGGGATCGACAAATCAGAAATTGGCTCAACAGTGTCAAGATTCGTAAATGCACTTTTCGGACACAATGGAATTTCCCCAAATCGTGATGAATATGGTCT
>JANNFZ010000244.1:0-6475 GCA_031380375.1 Hyphomicrobiales bacterium | reverse complement strand
GTGGACGTCAGGGCGCGCTTGATTCGGGTGACCTGATCCCGAGCCATATTTCGGCGCGACGCGGTGCGTGAATGCAATCCGCAAAATCTTGTTTGATTAATCACAGAGGAGTGATGGCCTAGGCAGAGTCGCAACCATATGATAGGTTTCGACTCACGGGGCAAATCTGGGGTACCGAATGAAGAAGCTGTTTTCTCTGTTTGCCTGTGTCGTTCTGGCGCTGTCGTTTGTAGTTGCCAATGCCGAGGCCAAACCAAGTAAAAAAATCCGGGCTGCACCTGCGGTGAATGTGATCATCGACATTTCATCACAATCCATGTTGGTGAAGGTCAATGGCTTTCCCTATGGCTATTGGAAAGTTTCGACAGCGCGCTCCGGCTACCATACGCCGCGCGGCACATTTGGCGTCACGCGCACTGCGAAAGTCTATTATTCCCGCAAGTATGACAACTCGCCCATGCCCAATTCGGTTTTCTTCCATGGCGGCTATGCCATCCATGGCACCGGTTATATCCGCACGCTCGGTCGTCCGGCCTCCCATGGCTGTGTACGGTTGCACCCTTCCAATGCGGCGCGCCTTTATTCGCTGGTGCAGAGATATGGTGCCAGGCGCACCCGCGTGACGCTGGTCAATTAATGTATGCACCGTTCGACTTGTTTAACCCCGGTGCTTGACGCGCCGGGGTTTTTCTTTGCAGGGTAGGGTTTGAAGGACACGAAATGACACGGGTTGTAGTGATTACGGGTGGCGCCCAGGGCATTGGAGCGGCTGCGGCAAAGGCATACCTCCGCGAAGGTTTCACCGGCGTGGTTCTGCTCGACCGCAACGGCGACCAGCTCGGCTTGATGGCAAAGCAACTCAACGCGCCGGGTCGTGTGGCGACGCTGACCGCTGATTTGACGGATGAACATACGCCCGCGAAAGCCATGGCGCTGGCCATGGGGAAGTTTGGCCGCATCGATGTGCTGCTCAACGCGGCCGGCAATACCGAACGCTGCGGCATCGAGGACACAACACCCCAGTCCTTTGCGCGGCTCTTTGATGTCAATGTCAAAGCGCCACTTTTCATGATGCAGGAGGCGATCAAGCTGATGAAGCCGCAAGGCTCCGGCACGATCATCAACATATCGAGCATGCTGGCCCATGGCGGTCCGCCGCCGCTTGCGACCTATGCAGCTTCGAAGGGCGCTCTTGTGGCGTTGACAAAGAATGTGGCTAATACAGTGAAGCGTGATGGCATTCGGGTTTTTGCCATCAACCTCGGCTGGGTGAACACTGATGGCGAACACAAATTGCAGACCGAGTTCCACAAGATGCCCGCCGATTGGGCGGCCAAAATAGGCGCACGCATGCCTTCGGGACGGCTGATCTCATCTGATGACGTGGCGGGGGTCTGTGTGTTTCTGGTGTCGCCGTCTGCTCAAATGATGACCGGCACGATCATCGACTATGAACAAATGCCGATTGGCGTTTATGACGAACACCCGGCGTTGCGTCCCGAATAATCACACCTGATGCGGAGATGCTGCCTGTGCCGAAGCGGCTTGACCTTTTGCTTCCGTCCCACGGGCTTCCGCCATGCACCAATCACGGAAGGCATTGACCATGGGTGCGTCGGACGTGTCAGGCCGGGTGATGATGTAATAGGCCAGATGTTTTGGTGCCCGGAGCGACAACTCGAAGGGTTTGACGAGGCGGCCCGCCGCCAGATCGTCGGCCACGAGATTTGAATCACCCAATGCCACACCCATGCCATCGATGGCGGCTTGCACGGCAAAAGAAGTCTGGCCGAAATGCAGGCCGGTGCGATCATCGAAATCATTGATCCCTGAGGCTTTCATCCACATGGTCCAGTTGGGCCATGGCGAGCCCTGTGCCTCCCAATCGAGATGGATGAGCGTGTGGCGCAACAAATCGCGCGGTGTCTTGAGCGGCCTTTCCTTGGTGATGATGCGGGGCGAACACACCGGGAAAACATTGTCCTGAAAAAGGATGTCGGCGCGAAGGCCTGGATAGCGTCCTTCGCCAAAGCGCACCGCAAGATCAACATCATCGCGGTCAAAATCGACAACCGCATGTGACACGTCGATGCGCACGTCGGCACCGGGTTGCAGACTGAGGAAACGGTCGAGACGGGGCACCAGCCATTTGGCGGCCAGCGAAGGCGAGGCCGAGACGCGGATTTGCATTCGGTTTTCCAGCCGCTTTATGCGGATCAAGGCCCGCGACAGGACCTCGAGTGATTCGTGGGCGGCGGTATGCAAAATCTCGCCTTCCCGGGTCAGGCGCATCGTTCGACTGGTGCGCTGGAACAGAACGAGTCCCAATTGGCTCTCCAATTCCTTGATCTGGTGGCTGATGGCCGCTGGGGTGACACCCAAGGCATCGGCGGCGCGGGTGAAATTCAGGTGCTGGGCGGCAAAATCGAAGGCGCGCAGCGATCGCAGTCCGGGAAAGAGTTCAAGCATGGCCAAAATGTGTCAATCTTCAAATAGAATTTGATGATGTCGTGAAAATTAGTCGTTTTCCTTTGTCTTCGCAACGTCCTATATGCTGACTATCAACAATTCTTAATGAAAGATAAAACCATGAACAAGTTCCTCGCCTCCGTCGCCAAGACCGTCCGCAGCGCCATGACGGTTGATCCGATTGCCACCCGCATGTTCGAAAAGACCTACGTGGATGTCGCCCTGAGCTCGCGCATCTGGGGTGCTTGATTTCCCCCGCTGGAACCGGCGGGTGCTTCACTCCCCGCTCAACCTGTGACAGGCTGCCCACACCGGGCGGCCTTTTTTTTCATGCCGCATTCGTGTCATATTCGCGCTAGAAAAGCCCTTATTCTTGAAAGGAACTAAAATGAAATCACTCATCGCCGCTTCTGCCCTTGCCCTCACCCTGGTTGCCGCTGGCACCGCCCAAGCGGGTGGCGTCAAGATTGGCGTGCTGAACTGCCATGTCGAAGGTGGGGCCGGCTTCATCATCGGTTCGGCCAAGGATGTTGATTGCGTGTTCAAACCCGCCCATGGCGGAAAACGCGAATATTACTCAGGCTCGATTGGCAGGCTTGGCGTCGACATCGGCATCACGCAAGACACAGTGCTGGCCTGGCTGGTGTTTGCCCCGGGCCGCACGCACGCTGGCGCGCTCAAGGGCCACTACACCGGTGCTGGTGCTGAAGCCACATTGGGTGCGGGCCTTGGTGCCAATGTGCTCGTTGGTGGTTTCCAGCATGGCATCAACCTGCAACCGATCAGCATTCAGGCGCAAACCGGGCTCAATGTCTCGGCTGGCATTGCCAGCATGAGCCTGCGTTAACCATATCCAATCTTTCCATGGCCGGGCTTGTCCCGGCCTTGGAGAGAGATTTGGGCCTGACCGTCAACCGATCACATTTGCCGCCTTGAGGGCGGCAATTTCTTTTTCATCTTTCCCGAGAACATCACGCAAAATCCGATTTGTGCCGTCACCCAAGAGCGGTGGCGGCTTGTCGTAGGACACCGGCGTTTCCGAAAAAATGATGGGGTTGGCGACACCGGGGATTTGCACGCCGTCATCGCGCGTCAGGCCCACTTGCAGGCCGCGCGCCAGCACCTGTGGGTCTGCAAACACTTGGTCGATGCTGTTGATGGGACCGCAAGGCACGGCAGCAGCTTCGAAGGCTTCCGTCCAGGCCGCCGTACTGCGCGCTAGCATGTAAGGCCGGAGCTGCGGAATGAGGGCCTCGCGGTTTTCAACACGGCCCCGGTTGTTCACAAAGCGCGGGTCATCGGCCAAGTGTGCTGCCCCAATGATGCGGCAATATTCCGCATACTGGCGGTCACTGCCGATGGCCATGATAATGAAGCCATCAGCGGTCGCGAAAGTTTGATAGGGCACGATATTGGGATGGGCGTTGCCGAGTCTGACCGGGACCTTGCCGCCCACCAGATAATTGAGTGCCTGATTGGCAAGGACGGCGACTTGGCTGTCAAGGAGCGCCAGATCAAGACACTGGCCCTGGCCGGTGCGCTCGCGGTGGAAAAGTGCCGCCGTGATGCCGATCACCGCATGAAGCCCTGTGAAAATATCAGCGAAGGCCACGCCCGCCTTCATGGGTTCGGCACCGGGCGCGCCATCGGGCTGGCCGGTGACCGACATGATGCCGCCCATGCCCTGGATCATGAAATCATAGCCGGCACGATTGGCATAGGGACCGTTCTGGCCAAAGCCGGTGATCGAGCAATAGATGAGGCGGGGGTTCAGGGCTTTCAGGCTGCCATAGTCGAGGCCGTATTTCTTGAGACCGCCGACCTTGAAATTCTCGATCACCACATCGGACTTGGCGGCGAGTTCGCGGATGAGCGCCTGGCCCCCGGGCTTTGCCATGTCGATCTCGACTGACCATTTGCCGCGGTTGGCGGACTGGAAATAGGCGGCGTCACCTTGTGTGCCGTCACCGTTTTTAACGAAAGGCGGCCCCCAGCCACGGGTGTCGTCACCATCGCCCGGTTTTTCGATCTTGATGACCTCGGCGCCAAAGTCCGCCAGCATCTGGGTGGCCCAGGGTCCGGCGAGGACGCGGGTCAGATCGAGAATGCGAAGTCCTGCGAGGGGGCCGGTCATGGGGCAGCCTTTGAAATTGCGGCGATCACGGCATCGTCAACGGCAATGCCATTTGTGGCAGCCGCCGCCAATTTCTCGGCATAGGGATTCTTGGTGCGCTCGCCGCCAAGTGCAAAGGACGGATCAACGGGACAACCGATGCCGTAATTCTGTTCGACACTGCGCGGCACCAGATAGAGCCCGTGGCGGACATTGCGGAGGTATGCCCGGCCATTCAGTTCAACCTCACGCGCGACAGAGCCAGCAATGAAAACGCAGGAGACATTTTGGAGATCAATACCCAGCACATCGCGTTTGACGGCGAGCGCATTGTTCCCGTCAGCCAGCGCTTCGGCAAGAAGTTTGAGGCCCGGATAACCCACGGCTTCGAGCCAAGCGCAGTCACGGGCGGTATCACTGGCGATTGCGGAGTGGCCCTTTGCCGCGAGAGCAGTCTTGGCGAGGCTTTCGATTTCACTGAGTGAAAGCGTGGTCACTTAGGCTTCCTCAGGCGGCTTTCGCGCAGCAGGCCGGCGGCATCGACAATCGGGTAACCGACAGAAACGATGTGTGAATTGATGCGGTGCAGGTCGCGCAGCAGGTCAACAAACAGCGCACTGCGGCGAAGGGCCTTGCCGCGACCGGATTTTTTGGCGCCGAGGTGATCGCGGATCACCTTGTTCTCCATGCTGCGGAATGTGTCCTTCTGGGCAATGAGGGCTTGCGCACTGGCGATATCACGGGAGCCCAGAACGGAAGCCGCATCACGGAGGTTCGACTGGATCATGGTGCATAGTGAATCAAGCGACTGGGTTTCCGAAGCGTTGAAATCATGGGCCTCGCGGATCTTGGCCTTGATGCGGTCGATGAGACTGAGCGAGATGATGTCGCCGGCATGTTCGAGATTGCTGACGTAGAGTGTGATCTCGAGGGCGCGCCGCGCCTCATCCGGGTCAACGGTGCGTTCGACAACATCGGCGAGATAGGACTGCAACTCGGAATGATAGCCATTGAGGCGCTGGTCAAGAACCCGGAGCCGTTTCAGTTTTTCAGTTCTGCCGCTGCGCAAGGCAACAAAGGCAGTCACCAGCATATGGTCCAGCACATAGCCCAAGCGTCCGGTTTCCAAAACCGTGTTGGCAAGGGCGGTGGCAATGTTGGTTTCGCCACCGCGCAGATAACGCGGTGCCGACAGGCGGTCAGCGTCCTCGCCGGTGTCGGGCATGAGGCTGGTGATCATGTGTGCCGCAAGCGCAGTCAGCGGAAGCCACAACACGCCAATTACCAGGTTGATGCCGAGATGAAGCGCCAGTGGCGCTGAAACGCCTGCGAACATGGCGGATAGCGGGCTTGCCATGAGCCAGGGCAGGGCAAACAGACCGGCGATGCAAATGAGGCCGCGGCACAGGAGATTGGCGGCGGGAAGCCTGCGGGCATGGACAGGCAGGGACCAGGAGCCAAACAGCGCGGGCAACCCGCCGCCCAGATTTATGCCGAGAATGAAGGCTGCGGCGCTGTCGACACCCATGGAGCCGTTGACCACAAGTGAAGTGATCAGCAGAATGGCAGCAAGGGTCGAATGAAACGCCCAGGCAAGCACGGCACCAATGATGAAGGCCAGCACGGGTTCACGGCCGATGGCGGCAAGGACATCGTGGAACAGGGACGCATCGCTCAAGGGCCGTGTTGATTGCGAAATCAACTGCAGGGCGATGAGCATGAGGCCGACGCCGATGAGGACGCGTCCGGCGCTGTGCGGCCTGTCTTCGCGGGAGAAACTGAAAATCGCATAGCCAATAAAAACCAGAAGCGGCGCCGCCTGTTTGGCAAAGCTTATGCCGGACGCAAATATGGTGGTGGCAAGTGCCGAGCCCACATCGGCCCCCAGCAGCA
>JANNFZ010000376.1:0-10227 GCA_031380375.1 Hyphomicrobiales bacterium | reverse complement strand
ATTGAAGTGCTGCTGCTGACCGATCCCGTGGACAGTTTCTGGGTGCGGACAGCCTTGGGTTTCGATGGCAAGCCCTTTGTGTCGGTGACCCAAGGGGCGGGCGATCTCGACAAGATCAAGCCTGCCGCAGCAAAACCTGATGAACCTGCAACCGACGCCGCGACGGTCATATTGGTGGCCGCCCTGAAGCAGGCCCTTGGAACCCGGGTGAGCGATGTCCGCATTTCCAAACGCCTGACCGACAGTGCGGTGTGCCTTGTCAATGATGGCCACATGGACCGGACGTTGGAAAAACTCCTGTCGCGCCAGAAAGATTCAGGCGTCAGCGTCAGCGCCCCGGCGCTGGAGGTGAACGCAAACCACAGCCTCATCAAGGCACTTTCCGGATTGGTCGCCAGCAACGGCGCTGATGCGGTGTCCGATGCGGCCCTGATGCTGCTCGATCAGGCGATGATACTCGAGGGTGAAGCCGTGGCTGACCCGGCGGGCTTTGCCAAACGTCTTGGTGATGTCATGCAACGTGCTTTTTCGTGACCGATTTGCAACAACTCGAATTGATTTGGGCAAAGGCCTTTGCAAATTGAGCGTGCGCGATTATCCGGCTCATCCACGCTATTATTCGCAGGAGATCATCATGGGAAATTGTTTTACGCGACGCTGATCTCCGAACCGCTTCCAGGGTTCGGCCCTTGAGCGGATAAGCGTATACTGCGCCTGAGGCGCTTGGCCATTCCACTTCATCACGCTTTGCCACGCTTGCTTCGCCATGCGTTGCAGCACAATCATGTTTTTCAGTCGGCCACAGCGAACCTGTATGCCGAACGGGAGGGGCATATGCCCATTTCAATCTTTGACTTTATCTTTGCCAGTCCCTTCATCAGGCGGCGTAGCGAGTTCCAGGATATGTCATTTCTGACCCAGGCCGAAATCCGCGAGCTCATACGCATGCGTGCCGAAGTGCGGGAGGCCCGTGAACGTGTGCGGCGCGTGGTCAGCGAGACCCGGATGGGAGCGATGTGACAAGCAGCTTGCCGTCGCCGCTTCCGGCAATAGCTTGCTGCAGCCGCGCCATGGCATGATGAAACGCGACAACCGGTTTTTCATTCAGGCGGTGGGCCAGATAGGATCCCGCCAGAAAATCACCCGTGCCATGGGGCACATGGGCTTTGCGTTCCGATGTGATGCAGTGGTTCACACCATCGGCGACCAGCAACGTGCCTATGGTGCTGGAACTGACGGGCAGTGATGTGACAAGCGCTTCCGTCATTTTCAACTGGCGAACGGCGGATTTGGCTGACGACTCATCGCTGACGTCCAGCCCCGTGAGCCACGAGAGTTCAAAGCAATTGGGCGTGATAATGGATGCCAACGGCACAAGATGATCGCGTATGGCTTCCGCTACGGCGACCGGCACATAAAGCACGTCATCATCGCCCAATACCGGGTCAATCAAAACCAACAGGTCCGGATTGATATGTTTCAGGCGCGCGATCAGCGCTGCGACCATGATGACCTGGTCGACAGACACGAAATATCCCGTCATCACCGCCGCACAGCCGTCAAACCCACCCCGAGCCTCAACCGATGCAATCAGCGGCACAATGTCAATGTGCTGCACGGCGGGAGGCCCATGGCCGGGATGATGCGACAAGAGGACTGTCGGAAGTTGCATCACATCGTGGCCCTGTTCGAGAAGCGCCGGAACCGCCGCACTGTTGCCGACAGGCCCAAACACCACCTGCGACGAGATGGCGAGGACGCGTGCCATCAAAAAATGTTTTTCTCGAACAGCGGTTCACCGCGCTGCAAGCGTTCATAACCCATGCGGGTGAGGTCAATCGTCGTGTAGCCGCCGTGCATGATGAGTTCGGCAATGGCATTGCCCGTCGCCGGGCCTTGCTGGATGCCATGGCCGGAAAAGCCGTTGGCGAAATAGAAATTGTCGATTGTAGGATGACGGCCAATGATGCCGTTATGGTCGAACCAATTGTAGTCATAGTGGCCAACCCACGAGCCCACCATTTTCACGGCTTCGAAAGCAGGCACACGGGTTGCAAGCGCTGGCCAGATGCGCTCCTCGAACCAGCTTTCATCCATGACCCAGTCCTTGACCTTGGGTTCTTCTTCTTCATTCGGCGTGAAACCCCAGATGAAGTTGCGCCCCTCCGGCCTGAAATATTCACCCGTCACATCAAAGGTGAGCGGTCCTTTGCGCATGGCTTCCGGTGCCTGCGGGCAATCAATGACATAGACATAGCGCTTGGCTGGTGAGACGGGGAGTTCAATCGCTGCCATGGCGGCAAGGGCACCAGCCCCCGTCCCCGCCGCATTGACCAGAGACCCGACAGTCATTCGTTCACCATTGGCCAGGGTGAGACCAGTGATCTTTTCGCTGCGCTCCAAGCCCACAACAGCCTGCGCCACGAGTGACACGTCACGGGCGATCGCGGCCTTGCGCAGGATGGTCATCAATGAATAGGGGTCAAACCAGCCTTCGTCGCGCGGGCCGAAGGTTGCAGCGGCAATGCCTTCGAAGTTGATCCACGGAAAGCGCACGGCGAGTTCATTGCCGCGATAGAGTTCAGTGGCGGCCCCCATGTCGCGTTGCAGCTTCTGGTTCTCCTCGAGTACAGGCACGCCCTTGTCACTCGCCAGCACCAGATAGCCTTGTTCCTTGAAGCCGACATCGGCGTCCGCCCCAAATTCCGATTTCAGGTTGCGGAGCACGCCCAAGCCAAATTGCGACAGGCGGATATTCTCCGGCGTCGAGAACTGTTGGCGGATACCGCCCCAGGAGAGCGCCGTGCAACTCTGTTTGAAGCTCGTGTCCTGCTCAAATATGGCAATCGAGCCTGCAAAACCGTTCTTCCGCAGGTAATAGGCCGTGGCACTGCCGACAACGCCGCCGCCGACAATCGCAATATCAACATGAGTCATAACGCGACCATGCCGGAGCAAGCGCCTGTCCTCAAGATGGAACAAATGGATACTTCCCATGCTGCAATGCAATAGCTAGGGTATCGTCATGCCATCCCGTACCCGCCGCAGCGTTCTCTATATGCCCGCCAGCAATCTGAGGGCCATGGAAAAGGCCGGGAGCCTGGCCGCCGATGCCCTGATTTTTGACCTTGAGGATTCCGTTGCCCCCGAGGCCAAAATCGCGGCCCGCGCCACACTTAGCGCCGCCATGGCGGCTGGCGGTTTCGGAAACCGCGAACGCATCATCCGCATCAACGGCCTCGACACACCCTGGGGCAGTGATGACCTGGCCGCAGCACTTGCCATGGCCCCCGATGCCATTCTGGTGCCCAAGGTTTCCACGGCCGCTGATGTCGCGAAAGCCACAAAGCTTGCCGGTGACATTCCCCTTTGGGTGATGATTGAAACACCGCTCGCCATCCTGAACTTGAAAGAGATCGCGGCAGCGGGTCATTCGCTCAGATGCTTCGTTCTGGGCTGCAATGACCTTTTAAAAGACAGCCGCATGACATCACGCGCTGCCCTGTTGCCGGCGCTGACCTTGGCTGTATTCGCAGCCCGCAGCTTCGGACTTGATTGCCTCGATGGCGTCTATAATGACTATAGAGATGACGCTGGCTTTGTCGTTGAATGCCAGGAAGGTGTCACGCTGGGCATGGACGGAAAGACACTTATTCACCCGGCACAGATTGCGGCCTGCAACCGCATCTTCTCGCCTTCGGAAAGCCAGACCCTGTGGGCCAGAAAAGTAGTGGCCGCATTTGCAGCGCCAGAGAACAAGGCAAAGGGCGTGATCGCGCTCGATGGCAAGATGGTCGAGCGCCTGCATCTCGCGATGGCCGAACGGCTGTTGGCGGTGGCCCCATGAACAAGACGGCACAGGGTAATTTTTTCGAGGACTTCCCGCTCGGGCAGGTCATCGGCCACGCCACGCCACGCACCGTGACGACGGGAGACACAGCACTTTACACTGCACTTTATGGATCGCGCTTCGCGGTGCAATCGGCGGATACATTTGCGCAAAGCCTTGGCTATCTGCGAAGCCCGGTCGATGACCTCTTGGTGTTCAACATTGTCTTTGGCAAATCCGTACCCGATATTTCGTTGAATGCCGTGGCCAATCTGGGTTACGCCGAGGTGCGATTTCTCAAGCCCGCTTATCCCGGTGACACGCTGGCAGCGCATTCGGAAATCATCGGCCTCAAGGAAAACTCCAGCGGCAAGACCGGCACCGTTTATGTGCGGACCACAGGCGTCAATCAACACAGTGACACTGTGTTGACATTTGTCCGTTGGGTCATGGTGCGAAAGCGCGATGAGACTGCAAGAATTTCCGAAACCCGCGTGCCTGAGCTTGCCGCTGTTGTGGCAGTTCCAGACTTGGGGTCCGCCGTCCCGAACCTTTCAACACAGAATTGGGACACCGGGCTTTCGGGTTCGCCGCGCCGTTTTGATGACTATTCGCCGGGCGAGAAAATCGACCATGGCGATGGCATGACAGTGGAAGAGGCGGAACACCAGTTGGCAACCCGGGCCTACCAGAATACGGCGCGGGTGCATTTCAACCAGCAGGCTGAATCCGCAGGCCGTTTTGGACGCAGGCTCGTCTATGGCGGCCATGTGATGTCGCTGGCCCGGGCTTTGTCATTCAATGGCCTCGCCAATGCCTTCCAAATCGCGGCGATCAATGGCGGCCGACACGTGGCACCGCTCTTTGCCGGTGGCACGGTCTATGCGTGGTCTGAGATTCTGGAAAAAACAAAATTGCCTGGCCGCCATGATGTCGGTGCCTTGCGCATCCGCACCAGGGCGACACGTGACCTAGACTGCGGCGTATATCCCGCAAACGACGCAGCGCCGGATGGGCCCGGCGTTGTGCTTGATCTCGACTATTGGGCGATCATTCCGATCTGACTACTTCCCGAGCTTGGCCAGTTCCGCTTCCAGTTCCGGCACGGCAGTGAAGAGATCGGCGACGAGACCAAAATCCGCCACCTGGAAGATCGGCGCTTCCTCGTCCTTGTTGATGGCAACGATGGTTTTTGAATCCTTCATGCCGGCCAAGTGCTGGATGGCGCCGGAAATGCCAACCGCAATATAAAGATCAGGCGCCACCACCTTGCCGGTCTGGCCGACCTGGTAGTCATTGGGCACGTAGCCTGCGTCCACAGCGGCGCGTGAAGCACCCACAGCGGCGTTGAGTTTCTTGGCCACCGCCTCGAGCATCTTGAAATTCTCGCCATTCTGCATGCCGCGTCCACCCGACACGACGATCTTGGCCGAAGTCAGTTCCGGACGGTCGGACTTCGTGAGGTTTTCGCCAACATAGGACGAAAGCCCGGGGTCGGCCGCAGCATTGACCTTTTCGATGGGTGCAGAGCCGCCCGTTTCCGTGGCGACAAAGGACGCAGTGCGCACGGTGATGACTTTCTTCGCATCGGTTGCCTGCACCGTCTGCACGGCATTGCCGGCATAGATCAAACGCACGAATGTATCGGCGGACTTGACTTCGGCAATGTCGGAGACTTGCATCACATCAAGAAGTGCCGCAACCCGCGGCAGGTAATTCTTGCCATTGGTGGTGGCGGCTGCGACGAGATGCTCATAGGCACCAGCCAGCGCCACAATGACCGCCGCCATGGGTTCAGCCAGTGGGCGCGCCAAGGACGCACTCTCGGCATGCAGCACTTTCTTGATACCTTTGAGCTTGGCGGCTTCGGCAGCAGCGCCAGCTGCATTGTGGCCCGCCACCAGCACATGCACGTCTCCACCCATCTGAATGGCAGCGGTCAATGCCTTGTGGGTTGCATCCTTCAAGGTGTTGTTGTCGTGTTCGGCGATGAGAAGTACGGCCATGATCAGATTGTCCCTGCTTCTTTGAGCTTGCTCACCAGTTCGGCCACGGATTTGACTTTGACGCCGGCAAGACGCTTTGGAGGGTCTTCCGTCTTCACGACTTTCAGACGAGGCTTTGGATCAACGCCATAATCGGCTGGTGTTTTTTCATCGAGCGGCTTCTTCTTGGCTTTCATGATGTTGGGAAGCGAGGCATAGCGCGGTTGGTTGAGGCGCAAGTCCGTGGTGACGATGAGCGGCATCTTCACTTTGATCTGTTGCAAGCCGCCGTCGATTTCGCGGGTGATCAGGGCTTCGCCTGATCCGGGTTCAAGTTTCGAGCAAAAGGTGGCTTGCGGCCAGCCCAAGAGAGCCGCCAGCATCTGGCCCGTCTGGTTGGCGTCATCGTCAATGGCCTGCTTGCCGAGAATGACAATCTCGGGCTTTTCAGCTTCGACTATCCCCTTCAGGATTTTGGCAACCGCCAAAGGCTCCACATAGTCATCATGCTTCACGTGGATGGCACGGTCCGCCCCCATGGCCAAGGCCGTCCGCAGTGTTTCCTGGGACTGGGCGGGGCCAATGGTGACGGCTATGACTTCCGTTGCCTTGCCCTGTTCCCTGAGGCGCACAGCTTCTTCCACGCCGATTTCGTCAAACGGGTTCATCGACATTTTCACATTGGCAAGCTCAACGCCCGAGCCGTCCGCCCTGACGCGGATTTTCACGTTGTAATCAACGACGCGCTTGACCGCGACCAGGACTTTCATGGGGCACCCTCGGTTTCAACTCAATCTGGGGCTGGCCTTAGATTTATGGCGGCTTCAAGTCAATTCGGGCCGCGGCATGGCCGGGGCAAACGCGACCTTTTGCCCTCAAGCCCAGACCCGCAAGCCCTTTTCTGCTGCATAGGCAAGGGTTGCCGCGTCGTTTCCGAATCGGTGTCGCGGCATGCGGCATATTCAGATGTGCCGTCCGGTTGTGGTTCGGTCGGCGAGCACTCTCGTTCATACAAGTTATTGTGAGTACAGTGGAATTTTCTGACAACGCCAGTTATTTGACTTATTACGAAAATGTATTACGCTCTACTTGGGGATATTGAACGGGGAGGGGCTACGTCATGTTGCGCAGCAGAATCTTGGTTGCTTTCTCGGCCTTGGCATTGGCGTCATGCACAAAATTGCCGGAACTTCCGACGGAATATGGTATCCGGGTGGCGGATCTTGTGAACGAAATTCAGTGCGAAATTGCTGGCGCGCAGAAATTTACCATATTTACCAAATCTTCGACAGGTTGGAGGGCGGGTGCCGATTTGCGGCTTGAGCTCGTTTCTGAATCAGATATCGGCCTCAGCTCCGACATTGGCAGTCCCCTCGCTCAGGGCATGCTTCTCGCAACTGCATCAGTTGACAACAATGCAAGAGCTAAAAAAATTGTGACTTTCAAATTTCAAAAAGCAGTTTCAAAGTTTTTAGTTGCTGCCTGCGACCACACAAACAATCACTCCGCCAACTCTGCACTGCAGGGCAACCTTGGTATTTTCGATTGGCTTAGCGGTATAGAATCCATGCGCGCAGACACGGGCATAGTTCCCGCCAGTATGACCTACGAAGTCAGTTTCGTGGTTACAAATTCTGCCGGACTTGGCCCAAAGCTATCACTGCTGCCAATTGGTGCTTCGAAACTGGGTATTGGCGCAAGTGCATCTGGGAAAAGGATCAGTGACAACAAATTGACGCTGATATTCTCTGAAATTCCTGAAGATCAGAAACCTGCACCAACGGAAGTGATCATACTCAGAACACCAACTACAAATGGCACAGTGACAATAAGACGCCAATCAAAACAAAGAATCGACACCGAGAATCTGCAGCAATTGGAGAAGGCAATCCAAAGAACTATCCAGACCGAACAAACCATTATTCAACAGTGATTTGTCCGCAAGCCTTTTTTCGCCGCATAGGCAAGGGCTTCGGTCCACGGCCTGATGGAAGCGCTGGTTGTGGCGGAATGAAGCGATGTGGCGGCAGCCGCATTGCCGAGAGCGAGGCATTCGGCCAGCGGCCAGCCCTCGTGAAGGCCAAACAACATTCCTGCGTAGAAGGCATCTCCCGCCCCTACGCTACTGATGATCTCTGTCTGGGGAACATTGACGGAAGCTGCGGCATGGCAGCCACCCCCTTTTTCAACGGCGACGGCACCCATGGGGTGATGCACCACAACAAGCTGCAGAATCCCCATTTCCAGAAGCTGACGCGCTGCCTGCTCCGCCAGGTCGAGGTCAAAGCGACCTTCCCGCAATACCGGAAGGCCCGCCACGATCTCAGCCTCGGAGTCATTGATGATGAGATAGTCGAGAAGCGGCAGGCAGGGCCTGACGGCCTGGCGCTGGATTTCGGCAGGTACGGGACAGAGTTCCATGCAGGTCGTAAAGCCACGAGCGCGGACCGCGGCCAAGGCTTGTCGCCAACCGTCGCTTCGATCCATGGAGGCGGAGAGACCGGGCGAACCAAGATAGTAAATCATCGCCGAATCGTCACTGGGGACAAGATGGCTCGCGGCAAGCGTGTTGTTGGCGCCGGGGTGATAGAAAAAGGTGCGCCGACCTGTGCTCGCCGATGTCATGACATGGGTATAATCCGTGTTGATGCCGGGTGCCCGGCGGATCTGGGACGTATCGAGCCCATAGGCGCTTGCCTTGGCGAGGAACACGTCGCCATAGGCATCATCGCCAACCACGCCAATCATCGACACCGGGAAGGGGGCGCCGAGCTTGATTAATCCTGTTGCGGCGTTGTGCGGCGGACCACCGGGTGCCAAAATTGTTTCACGGATGAAGGCAATCTGTTCTTCCGCAGGCCATGCTTCGATGATGTTGTTGACATCAAGAACAGCCGTGCCAGCGCAGACGACACCCTTGCGCGCCATGTCAACTGCCTTTCAACACGCTTTCAGTGATGACATTGTCATCAACAAGGGGCCGCGTCGCCACCAGTTTCTTCTTGGCGAGTGTCGCATGATAAGATTTGACTGCCTCTTCCGGCGTCATGTCGCGTTCCAGCACAGGGCGGAAATGCGCCACCAAGTCAAGCGGGCTTTCGGCCAGTTTGATCTTCCTGCCGAACAGCGCCACTTTGGCGCCTGACTTTTCCCCCTGGTGCAGAAGTTCAAATGTGTCGCGGGTCGTGCCGCCGGAACCGCCGAGAATACCGACGACAAGTTTTGCATCATAGCCTGCAAGTTCCTCCATGGCGCGACGGCCATTGAAGGGAATTTTGAGAAAGATCGGCGCATCGGCGCGGGTCATGCCAGCGATGGTGCGCAGAATGTTATCATTCACAAATTGTGGGATCTGTTCCGGCGACAGGCCCTGAGGCGCATTGGGGTTAAACACTTCGAGGAAGTGACGGAACTTGTGTTTGACCGCGTCCTCGCGGAAACGATTATAGGCCTCGAGTGAGGCATAGTCCCGGTCGAGGATGTTGTTGAAGGTGACGGAATAAAGACCAAGATCTGCAAAGCGCTTGCAATGGGCAAGGTTCGCCGTGCGGAAGGGTCGCGATGGCTCCATGGCATAGTTTGAGCCCCGCGCCCGCCAGATATCGGTGGCATCATTGGCGCGGATGGCTGCGGTCACTGCGGATTTTTTGAACAGACCTTTCTTCGACACGACTTCAAGCGACGATGCCGCCACCAGCATGATATCGATGTCGCCGTGTTTCACCATGTCGGTGATGGACTGGCGGAAATTCTCAACCGTCTCGAAGGGGCCATTGGGATTGGCAAGGTCGCGCGGACCAGTGGAAGGTGCACCACCCGACATTTCAGGATCCTTGGCATCAGCGATGATGAAGTCCTTGGGCTTGTATTTACCATCGGCGATTTTCTTCAGTTTGCGGTCGAGAGATTTCATGGGTTTTGCTTGAGCTTCTCAGTTGCGTTGTGATCGATGCGGTACCATTCCACACCCCAAATGTCACTCTTCCTGGAAAGGATGACCCGGCTTCCGGGCGGGAGATAGCTTTCAGCCTTTTCAAATGCCGCATAGCTTGAACGACCATCCGGCAAGTCCACCCAGGCAAATTGGCCGGTCTCGTAAGAAGAAGGACTGACACCGTAGCGAATGAGCTTGCCTTCAACGAGTTCCACGCTCTTGAAAAACCCCAATGTTGAAATAACAACGACTGCCACGAGAAGCAACGGAGCCACCAGGATAGCGGCAAAGTTTTCCCGGAACCATTGCTCGATCAACAGCAGTCGAAGCTTCATACTTTTTCCTTTCGACAACCCAGCCTTCAGTTCAATTGAATAGTCTTGTACTCATCCCCCGCGCGTCAGTCGACGGCAAGCGAATTGCTGAAGCGTCGGTGGTCAATGGTGCCCCATCTCTCCTTGGCCGGGCTTGACCCGGCC
>JANNFZ010000225.1:0-3369 GCA_031380375.1 Hyphomicrobiales bacterium | reverse complement strand
CGCCCGCAAGGCCTGGAGAATATCGTGAACCTCAGGCTGGTTCTGGCAATTGCTGCCGAGCCGTTTCCACATGAAGGCCACGGCATCGAGCCTGAGCACATCTGCACCGCGATTGGCGAGCGCCAGCATCACGTCAACAATTTCGAGAAACACCTCGGGGTTTGACCAGTTCAAATCCCATTGATGTTCATTGAAGGTCGTCCACACCCATTTCTTGAAGGCCGAATAAAAAGTGAAATTGCCCGGCGCATCGGCGGGAAAAACCTCAACAAGGGTTTTTTCATAAGCTTTGGGTTCTGCATCATCATCGAACATCCAGTAGTACGTTTGGTATTTCTTGTCGCCGCGCTTGGCTTTTTCGGCCCAGGCATGTTCCTTGGCGGTATGATTGAGCACAAGGTCGATGCATACGCTGATGCCGCGGGCCCGAAGTGCGGTTGCAACCGCTTCGAAATCATCCATGGAGCCGAGGCGGGGATCAATGGCACCATAGTCCATCACCGAATAGCCACCGTCATTGGGGCCGGGCCTTGGCTTCAGGCATGGCATGAAATGCACATAAGTGACACCCAGCGACATGAGATAGTCGAGATGGTCGAGCACACCCTTCAAGGTGCCGGCAAAGCGGTCGACATAGAAAACATAACCCACCATGCTTTCCGACAGGAACCAGTCAGGGTTCAAGTCGCGGGCAAGGTCCAATGCTTTCAGCGCTTCAGGTCGTTGTCGCCAGCGTTTTTGCAACTGTAATTTCAGGCGCGCCAACAAATCATCGGCCGGGCCATAAAGCCTCTCCAGCGACGATTGCAAATCACCAAGGCTGCGCTGCCAGCGCAAGTCAAACAGGGTCACGTCATCCAGTTCTGCCATGGCACCGTAAGAGCAAAGCCAGACGCAAACCGCAAGCTGCATTCCGAGTGCTTTCCATACGCTGCACAATCGGGCTAAGACCGAACCTTCGCATGACCGACATCGCCGCATCCAACCAGCCGACTTTGCTTCTGCCGCGCCTGCCCCGCTGGGCTGGTTACCTTGCGGCTTGTGTCGGCATGTTCATGGCGATTCTCGATATCCAGATCGTCGTCACCGCCCTTCCCCTGATCCAGGAGAAACTGCGCATCGGTGCCGAAAACATGAGCTGGATCCAGACCGCCTATATCATCGCCGAGGTCGTCGCCATTCCGCTGATCGGCTTGCTGATGCGGGTCTTTTCCATGCGCTGGCTCTTCGCCTCTGCCATCGCTTTGTTCACCTTCGCCTCGATCGGCTGCGCCTTCAGTTCCGGCTTTCATGATTTGTTGCTTTGGCGGGTGCTGCAGGGCTTTGCCGGCGGTGTTCTCATTCCACTCGTCTTCTCCGGCATCTTTCTCCTGTTCCCGCGCGGATTTGAACAAACCCTGGCCACAACGACAGGCGGCTTCCTTGCCGTGCTGGCCCCCGCCCTCGGCCCCATCGCCGGTGGCTGGCTCACCGAACATTATTCCTGGGAATGGTTGTTTCTCATCAATGTGGGCCCAGGCATTGTGGCTTTTGCCGTCGGCATATTCTGCCTGCCGAAGGCGCGCATCAACACCGGGCTTTTGGCCTCGCTCGACTGGATATCGGTTGTGTGCTTTGGCACGGCACTCGCCCTTCTCATTGTCGGGTTGAAGGAAGCGCCGTCGCGCGGCTGGCTTAGCCCCGTGGTTGCCGGCTGTTTCCTCGCCACAGTGCTGCTGCTCGTCGTTTCGGTGCGCCGTCCGCAGCCCGCCATCATGTATCATTTGCTGCGCGACCGGGCTTTGGCTTTCGGTTGCGCTTTCTCTTTCATTCTTGGTGTCGTGCTGTTTGGCTCGGTCTATCTCCTGCCGGTGTTTCTGGGCTTTGTGCGCGGCCACGGGCCACTGGCCATCGGCCTTGTCACTGTTGTGATGGGCATGGCGCAGTTGGTTGCGGCCCCGGTTGTTGTTCAGCTTGACCGCTATTTTGACGCCAGGTTTTTGACGGGCATAGGCTTTGTCGGTTTTGGCTTTGGCCTGATGCTCAATGCCGATCTCACCATCGCCTCTGACTACAATGAAGTCTTCTGGCCGCAGATCATCCGGGGCCTTGCCGTGGCCTTGTGCATATTGCCGCCCATCCGCCTGGCGCTGGCATTGCAAGCCAAGGACAAAGTGAGTGACGCCTCCGGATTGTTCAACCTGGCGCGCAACATTGGTGGTGCCATCGGCATCGCCCTCATGGACACGGTGATGTTTTCACGAAGCCCGGAACATTCCGATGCGATCCTGTCCCTCATTTCCAGCGATCCCGAAAAAGCGGCAAAGCTCCTCGACATGCCGCTCGCTGATCTGCCCACACCTGACGATGCCATGAGCATGCTCGGCATCATGGACATTATTCAGAGTGCCAGTCTCACCATGGCAATCAATGAGTGCTGGTGGCTGCTGGCTGTGGCGTGCCTTGCCACGCTGCCGCTGTTGTTCTTTTTAGGGCCGGTGCCCAGTGCCATGCACTATGCCAGGCGGGGCGAAACTTAGCCGCAGCCGCGTTTACCCTTCCCAGCCTGCAATGATGCTGACGTCGCCGTCGGCCGCCGCGATGCGCAACGCCTTGGCCGCCTGATATTCGGGCCCGTGATAGCAATCGAGTGCTGCTTGCAGGGTGGGGAATTCGATCACCACGCTGCGCGGGCGGATCGCCCCTTCAACCACGGTTTGCGCACCGCCCCGCACCAGATACGTCGCTTGGTATTTGGGCAGCAACGCCGCAACAGCATTGCGATAGGGTTCATACGCAGCAGTGTCGCGCACTGTGACGTGGGCTATCCAATATCCTTTGGGCATGGGCATTCTCTTTCCTAAACTTCGCCTGTCTCACCCCTACCCGCTTTGCGGGGAGGGGCAAGGGGTGGGGGCCAACGGCAACGACCCACAAACTATTCCGGCTTTCTTCACCACACAACTTTCGCACCCAAATCCTTGATCCTGATATCGGCCGTGATGATTGTCATGCCTTCGACAATGGCTTGTGCCGCAAGCAACCGATCGAAGGGGTCGCGATGTGGGTCGGAAAGCTGGCCTGCGAGCCGCGCGTGTTCCATTGTCACACTAAGTGCGAGAAACTCATTGTCGGCCAACACACCGTCGATCCTGTCAACGATCTCGCGGGCGGCTTCAAATTTGCCAAGCCTTACCTTGTTGGACATTTCGAAGAGACTGACCGCGCTGATGAAACAACTTCCGCCCTCGTCGGCGATAGCTGATTGCGCTTGCGGTGTTAGCTTTGGGCTGTTCGTCACCCACCAGAAAAAAGCATGCGTATCGAGTATGAGACTCAATCCTCCTCACCTTCCCAAAGACGCAGCTCATCTTCTGGCAAGGGGTCGAA
>JANNFZ010000156.1:0-3479 GCA_031380375.1 Hyphomicrobiales bacterium | reverse complement strand
GGGGTGAAGGCGGCATCCTTTCGCTGGTAGTGCTTGTGGAAACCCTGCTCAAGAAAAAGGGCGGGCTGGTGCTGGCGCTCGGCATCATTGGTGCCGCATTCTTTTTCGGTGACGCCATGATTACGCCAGCCATGACGACGCTCGGTGCCATCGAGGGCCTGAAGGTCATCAATCCGGCCTTCGGTCAACTGGTCGTGCCGCTGGCGCTGGTGATCCTCGTCACACTTTTCATTTTCCAGTACAAGGGAACGGCAGGTGTGGCTTCGCTGTTTGCGCCCATCACATTTATCTGGTTCATCACCATCGGCGGGCTCGGCCTCCTGCATATCTTCGACGACTTTGACATCTTGAACGCCTTCAATCCCTGGTATGGCTTGCGCATGCTTATCGAGCAGCCGGGACTCGCCATACTGGTGTTCGGCGGCGTGTTCCTGGTGGTGACGGGCGGTGAAGCGCTTTACGCCGATATGGGTCATTTTGGCCGCACGCCCATTCGCATTGCCTGGACGGCCGTTGTGCTTCCCGGCCTCGTGCTCAATTATCTGGGCCAGGGTGCCTTTGTGATTTCACATCCTGAGGCGATCGCAAACCCCTTTTACTTGATGGCGCCGTCCTGGGGCCTCATCCCGCTGGTGCTCCTTGCAACTGCCATGGCCGTCATCGCGAGCCAGGCGGTTATCACCGGCGCTTTCTCCATTGCCCAGCAGGCCATGTCACTGGGCCTCGTGCCGCGCATGGGCATCACCCATACGTCGGAAACCGAACAAGGCCAGATCTATGTCGGACAGGTCAACTGGCTCATTCTTTTCGGGGTCGTCATTCTGGTGCTGGTGTTCAAGTCCTCGAGCAACCTCGCTTCGGCCTATGGTGTGGCGGTCAACACTTCAATGGTGGTTGATACGCTGCTGGCCCTGGTGTTTTTCTGGAAATCGCGCTTCTGGCCGCGCTGGCTGGCCATTCCCGCGCTACTCTTCATCCTGCTCTGCGAACTCATGTTCGGCATGGCCAATGCCTTGAAGATTCCCCATGGCGGCTACATGCCCATGCTCATCGGCGCAACGATCATCCTGGTGATGATCACCTGGCTCAGGGGAAGGAAGCTTCTCGCCGACAAACTCGTCAAGGAATCAATTGAACTGACGGGCCTGCTGGAAAGCCTTGAGCGCCGCTCGCCAACGCGGGTTGCGGGTGCCGCCGTGTTCTTGCAGACCGACAACAAATATGCGCCAAGCGCCCTCATGCACAATTTGAAGCACAATCGCGTGTTGCATGACAAACTGGTGTTCATCACCGTGGAAACAACCGACGAACCGCGCCACGACGGTGACCGCGTGAGCGTGAAGCAAGGACCGCTTGGGGCATGGATCGTGGAATCGCGCTTTGGCTACATGGAACAGCCTGATGTGCCGGCCGCACTCCGTGCCTGCAAGGACCACGGGCTTGAAGTTGATCCGCGCCAGGCCTCCTATTTCCTTGGCCGCCGCTCCATTCGCATGGCGGCGCGGTCATCCATGCCGCTGTGGCAGCAGCGGATCTTCATCATGCTCGCCAATCAATCGTCCCGGGCCATTGAATTTTTCCGCATCCCGCCGGACCGCGTTGTTGAACTCGGCATGCAAATGAGCATTTAGAGCATGTCCCGCCAAAGTGCATTGCGGTTTTGCGACAAGGACATGCTCCAACAAAATGCGTTGGCGCGAATCCTTTTCGGCGAAATGATGTCATTTCGCCGGGAAGCGCGCTGATGCAATTGTCCCCCTTTGACCAACCTGGTCGGTTCTGGCGCGGCAACCTGCACACCCATTCCAATCTGTCAGATGGCGTGCTGGCGCTTGATGATGTTGTCGGGCGCTACAAGGCGGTGGGTTATGACTTCGTCATGATGTCGGAGCATTTCATCAGTCATTTCAACTGGCCGATTGCCGATACGCGGCATCTCCGCGGCAATGATTTCACGACCGTCATTGGTGCCGAGCTTCATGCGCCCGTGACGTCTGCCGGAGAGCTTTGGCATATCGTGGCGGCGGGCCTGCCGCTCGATTTCGCACCCGCTGCCAAGGGCGAAACGGGGCCGGATATGGCAAGGCGTGCTGTTGCAGCCGGGGCATTCGTCGCCATCGCGCATCCATCGTGGTCGCGTTACACCATTGAGGATGGCCGGGCCCTGTCATTTGCCCACGCTGTTGAAATCTACAATCATGGCTGTGCAATTGAAAATGATCTTGGCGAAGGTTTCTATCTCCTCGACCAGATGCTCAATGAAGGCCACCGCCTCAATGCCATCGCCACTGATGATGCCCACTTCAAGACGCCGGACCATTTCGGCGGCTGGGTGCATGTTAAATCACAATCGCTTGATCCCGACACGTTGCTTGCCAGCCTGAAGGCGGGGCATTTCTACTCTTCACAGGGGCCGCAGCTTCACAACATCGAGCTTTCGGGCAAGAACATCAGCATCGCCACTTCGCCTGTCGACAGCATTACCGTTGTTTGCGGCAACTCCCGCAGTTGCGTTTCCAATGGCCGCGCCATCACATCGGCCGAATTCGATCTTTCGACACTGGAAAAGGGCTGGCTGCTCGAAAAGAAAAGCCCATGGTTCCGCGTCACAGCCATCGACAATGGCGGCAAGCGGGCGTGGAGCAATCCGTTCTGGTTCTAAATGTCGAGCCCAGACTCTTCGACGAACCGGGCCCGTTCGGTGATGAAATTGAAACGCTCTTCGGCCTTGTTGCCCATGAGCTGTTCGACAACGCGGACTGTTGAGGCACGCGCTGCCTCGGTCAAAGTCACACGCAGCAAGGTGCGTTTGCGCGGGTCCATGGTCGTTTCTTTCAATTGATCGGCGCGCATTTCACCCAGACCCTTGAAGCGCCCGATATCAACCTTGCCGCGTCCGGCAAATTTCGTGCGCAACAATTCATCCTTGTGGCTGTCATTGCACGCATACTCTGTCTTGCCGCCTTGCGTCAGGCGATAGAGCGGGGGTACCGCGAGATACAGATGCCCCTGGTCGATGAGCAGTGGCATCTGGCGGAAAAAAAACGTGATCAGCAATGACGCGATGTGGGCACCATCGACATCGGCGTCGGTCATGATGATGATCTTGTCGTAGCGCAAGTCTTCCTCGCGGTAAGATGCCCCTGCCCCAACACCCAACGCCTGCATCAGGTCCGAGAGCTGCTGGTTGGCCGCGAGTTTTTCCTTGCCGGCACTGGCCACATTCAGGATTTTTCCGCGCAGCGGCAGGATAGCCTGCGTTTCACGATTGCGGCCCTGCTTGGCCGAGCCTCCGGCGCTGTCGCCTTCGACGATGAAAAGTTCCGAACCCTGCGCTTGCGTTGCCGAACAGTCGGCAAGCTTGCCCGGCAGACGCAGTCTGCGCACTGCTGACTTTCTGCCCACTTCCTTTTCCTGGCGGCGGCGGATGCGCTCGTCGGCGCGGTCGATGATCCAGTCGAGCAGTCGGTCAGCTTGTG
>JANNFZ010000153.1:0-2587 GCA_031380375.1 Hyphomicrobiales bacterium | reverse complement strand
CAAATCATGGTGGCGACATCGTCAATCGGCCCCGGTGCCACCAACATGTTGACGGCCTCCGCCATGGCCCATGCCAACCGTCTTCCCATTCTCATTCTGGCGGGTGACACGTTCGTCAATCGCCGGCCTGACCCGGTGATGCAGCAGGTTGAGCATTTCGGCAATCCGTCGCTCACCGTCAATGACGCCTACAAGGCGGTGACGCGCTATTGGGACCGTATCACCCATCCAGAGCAAATCATTTCGTCGCTGCCGCAGGCGGTGGCGGTGATGCTTGATCCTGCCGATTGCGGGCCTGCCTTCATCGGGTTGCCGCAGGACATTCAGGAGATTGCCTGGGATTATCCGGCGGCGTTTTTTGACAAGGTTGTGCACGAAATTCCGCGACCTCGGGCTGATACGGCGCGGCTCGCCAAGGCCGTGGCGCTGCTGAAGGCGGCAAAGCGGCCGCTGATTATTTCCGGCGGCGGTGTTCGCTATTCCGGTGCCGAAGACGTGTTGGCGGATTTTGCGAAGACGCATGGCATTCCCATCACCGAGACGATTGCCGGCAAGGGCAGCGTCGTGCACGATCATCCGTCATACGCCGGGCCCATCGGCATTGTCGGTTCAACGTCAGCCAATGAACTGGCGGCCAAGGCCGATGTCATTCTGGCGATTGGCACAAGGCTTATGGATTTTACCACTGGCTCATGGACGCTGTTTGACCAACAGGCAAAATTCATTTCCGTCAATGCGGCGCGCTGGGACGCCACGAAGCATCGGGCTCTTGCCGTTGTGGGTGATGCAAAAGTGACGCTTGAGGAAATGGCGTCAGGTCTCAAAGGCTGGAAGGCCGATGCCGCTTGGACGGCAAAGGCGGTAAATGAAATGGCCGCATGGAACGCGGCCATTGATGGCTACCAAAAGCCCAACAATGAACCGGTGCCGACCTATGCGCAGGTTGTGGGTGTGGTGAATGCGAAAGCTGGCCCACGGGACTACATGATCACTGCGGCGGGGGGATTGCCCGGTGAGTGCATGAAGAACTGGCGCGTCAAAACCACCAACAGTTTCGACACCGAATTCGGCTTTTCCACCATGGGCTATGAAATTGCCGGTGGCTGGGGGGCCGCCATGGCGGACCCGACGCGCGAGACCATCGTGATGCTGGGCGACGGCACCTACATGATGATGAACTCCGACATCTATTCGACCGTGCTGACGGGGCACAAGATGATCGTCGTGCTCTGTGACAATGGCGGCTATGCGGTCATCAACCGCTTGCAGAATTTCAAGGGCGGGGCGTCGTTCAACAACATGATCGTCGATTGCAAGGTGAAGGCGCCGTTTGGCGTGGACTTTGTGAAACACGCCGAATCCATGGGCGCCTATGCGCGGAAAGTCGAAAGCCTTGCGGATCTGGGGCAGGCCATGGATTGGGCCAAGGGCAATGACAAAACGACAGTCATCGTCATTGTCTCGGATGCCTTCACCTGGACGCCGGGCGATGCGCTCTGGGATGTGGGGGTTCCGCAGGTTTCAAAACGAAGTGCTGTCAATGAGGCAGCGAAGTATCAGGCAGATGTGCGCAAGAAGCAGCGCGTGGGAGTGTAACGGATGTTGAAGGCCAAACTGGGCATGTCGCCCATCGCGTGGTGGAATGATGACCTTGCTGAATTGAGCGATGATGTGTCGCTGGAAGAATGCCTGCGGCAATCGCGAACGGCAGGTTTCACCGGCATGGAAATGGGCCGGCGTTTCCCAAGTGATCCCAGGGTCATGCTGCCGATCCTGGAGAAAGCCGATGTGACGCTGTGTGGTGGCTGGTTTTCGGGGCGTCTCGTCGATGATGACATTGAAAAGGACAAGGCGCGCATCCAGCCGATGATTGATCTCTTCAAGGCGGTTTCGGCACCTTGCATTGTCTATGGCGAGGTGGCGCGGTCGATCCAGGGTGAAAGGTCGAGGCCGCTTGCCACCAAGGCGAAGCTCACGACAGATGAGATGAAAGCCTATGCCCGAAAAGTCACGGCCTTCGGTGAATTTTGCGCTGAACAAGGCATGCCGCTGGTTTATCATCATCACATGGGGGCGGTCGTCGAAACCGAAGCCGAGCTTGATCTTTTCATGGGGCATTCCGGCGAAGGCATAGCGCTGCTGTTTGATGCGGGCCACATGGCCTTTGCGGGCGGTGATGTGATGCGGGTGATGGAGAAGCACCACAAGCGCATCCGCCATGTCCACACCAAGGATGTGCGCTTGGAGGTGATCAACAAACTCGACCGCACCAAGCAGTCGTTCCTCGATGCGGTGGCGCTTGGGGCCTTCACGGTGCCCGGTGATGGCTCACTGGATTTCGAGGCGATTGTCGGGAAGTTTGCGGCTTACGGCTATGAGGGATGGTTTGTCGTCGAGGCCGAGCAGGACCCGGTGAAATCACCGCCGTTCAAAATGGCGCAAATCGGCCACACGGAACTGATACGGGTGATGACTTTGGCGGGGTATGAGGTGGTGGCTTAGCTTCAGACGATGCCTGACGATGACCCCGCAACGGCGGGGCGTTCCTTGATCTTGTGGGCGCGGTAACCTGACGTGCGATAGGTGG
>JANNFZ010000120.1:0-4749 GCA_031380375.1 Hyphomicrobiales bacterium | reverse complement strand
GGAACAGCCAGATCATTGACATGATCGCCTCGGCCCAGCCGCTCAACGAACGCCTCATTGTCGAAATCACCGAGACCACGGCGCTGTCCGACCTTGAAGTCGCGATTTCATTCTTTGAAAAACTGCGGGCCGTCGGCTGCTGTGTGGCCATTGATGATTTTGGTGCGGGCTTTACATCGTTCCGCAATTTGCGCGACTTGCCTGTGGATATCATCAAGCTCGATGGCAGCTATTGCTGCAATCTCGCAACCGACGGCGAGAACGCCTACTTTGCCAAGACCCTCATCGACATGGCCCATCGTTTCGGCATCAAGACCGTGGCCGAATGGGTGGAGACCGCCGATGATGCCAACGCCCTGAAAGCCATGGGCATCGACTATCTCCAGGGCAATCACATCGGTCTGCCGGACATGGCAGCACCGTGGAAAGCCCAGGACACATCGGCTTTCACTTTCGATGGCAGCGAAAGCAATGCCATACCAGTCGAAGTGGTCACGACCAATGATCCTGCGCCGGATGAATTCGAAATAGTGGAAGCCCGGGAAACATCGGAAGCCTCGCCCGTGCCACAATTCGTCCCTGAAAGCGCCGCTGCCAGCGACGCGCCGGTGCAAGCGGATTCAGAACCGGCCCAACTGCCGGGCAGCACTGACCCTGACGAAATGCTGGATGTAACCCTTCACGATGAGGCCGAAGAAAGCCTCACCCGCCTGAAAGACGCCCTCGCTGATCTCACGCGCTATTTTGCGCCACATCCGCAAGAAAAAGAAGCCGACATCCGCCGCGCTGGTTAGAAATCGGACGTCAGGCCTTTTTTCTCCCAATCGCCGTAACGTGTGGGCTCCAGTCCTTTGGGGCCGCCGGTCTCCGGCGGGTGCGCAGCAACCGGCCTGGCCTTGCGCCGTGCCTCTGCTTCGGCGAGAGCGCGCCTCGCTTCCGGGGTCAAGGTTTTCTCATTCATCTTGAAATGCCCGATTTGCCAACTCATCTGTGGAGCCTGACCAAGAAGGTGGACTTTCAGATGAACCTCTTCAAGACCGGACTTCTCATGGCCGCCATGACGGCCTTGCTGCTGGCCATTGGTGCCTTATTGGGCGGCCAGAGCGGCATGATGCTGGCCCTCGCCTTTGCCATCGCCACCAACATGTTTGCCTATTGGAATGCCGACAAGATGGTCCTCCGCATGGCCGGTGCCCGTCTCGTCAGCCGTGAAATGGCTCCTGCCTTCCATGACATGATCGAGCGCCTGGCGCGTCAGGCCCAACTGCCCATGCCGGCAGTCTATTTTATCGACAACCCGCAACCCAATGCCTTCGCCACGGGCCGCAACCCTGAAAATGCCGCTGTGGCCGCAACAACAGGCCTGTTGCAGCAGCTGACACAGGATGAGATCGAAGGTGTTATGGCCCATGAACTGGCCCACGTGAAAAACCGCGACACGCTTATTATGGCCGTTACCGCCACCATTGCCGGTGCCATTTCCATGGTGGCAAATTTCGGTATGTTCTTCGGGGGCCGCGACCGCAACAACGCCTTGGGACCGCTCGGTGGCATCCTGCTGATGATTCTCGCACCGCTTGCGGCCATGGTCGTGCAAATGGCCATCAGCCGCACCCGCGAATATTCCGCCGACCGGGGTGGTGCCGAAATCTCCGGCAAGCCTCTGGCGCTCGCGTCAGCGCTTGGCAAAATCGCCAATGTGGCAAGCCACGTTCACAACCCCCGCGCCGAGGCCAATCCCGCCATGGCCCATATGTTCATCATAAATCCCCTTTCCGGCATGGGGCTGGCCACGCTGTTTTCCACCCATCCCGCCACGGAACTGCGCATTGCCGCCCTTCAAGCCCTTGCTGGCGGCGAGCCCGGCAAATCGCGTGGCCCCTGGGGCTAATCACAGGCTTTGACGGCCAGAAGGCTTGCGGTAAGGACGGCGTCATGGCCGCCGACCTTCGCCCCATTGCCCGAGCACTTTTGTCCGTCACCGACAAGACTGGTCTTGCTGAACTTGCAGCAAGCCTGGCGCGCCATGGCGTTGAACTTGTGTCCACGGGCGGCACTGCGGATGTTTTGCGCAAGGCCGGCTTTGCCATAACCGACGTGTCGGCTTTGACAGGATTTCCGGAGATCATGGACGGCCGCGTCAAGACCCTGCATCCCAAAATTCATGGCGGGCTTTTGTCGGTGCGCGACAATGCGGCCCATGAACAACAACGGCTTCTTCATGCCATTCCCCTGATTGATCTTCTGGTGGTCAATCTCTATGCGTTTGAAGCAGCTCTGGCACGCGGTGCAACGCCTGAAGTCATTGTCGAAAACATTGACATTGGTGGTCCCGCCATGATCCGTTCGGCGGCCAAGAATCACGAGAGCGTTGCGGTGCTGACAGATCTTGCCGACTATGCCGGGATTGCCCGCGAGCTCGACGCATGCAGTGGCGCCCTCAGCTTTGCCACGCGCCGCCGCCTCGCCGCCAAGGCCTTTGCCTGCACCGCCGCCTATGACAGCGCCATTGCCACATGGTTTGCAGACGTGGAATTTCCTGAAACACTCACCCTTGCCGCAACGCGTGTGCAGAAATTGCGCTATGGCGAAAACCCGCATCAACAAGCCGCCGCCTATCGCCTCAATGATGGCCGCAAGGGTCTGCTCGATGCCGAACAGGTGCAGGGCAAGGAATTGTCCTACAACAATCTCAACGACGCTGATGCCGCCCTCGAAGCCCTGCTGGAATTTCCGCGCGATGAGGCTGCGGCCTGTGTCATCGTCAAACACGCCAACCCTTGTGGTGTGGCAACAGGAGCGACAATCCTTGCGGCCTATCTGAAGGCATTGCGTTGCGATCCCGTCAGTGCCTTCGGCGGCGTAATCGCCTTCAATCGCGGTCTTGACGGTGAAACCGCTGCGCAAGTCTCGAAACTTTTCACCGAAGTGATCTTGGCCCCTGGTGCGGATACCGAGGCGCGCAGCATTTTGGCCGCGAAGAAAAATCTCCGCCTCCTGCTGCTGCCCGAAATGTTCCATGGAAAAACGCCATCGCGCACCGTGAAAAGCATCGCTGGCGGCCTCTTGGTGCAATCCCGTGATGCAACGGGGATCGACGAAGCGAGCCTCATTTGCATGACCAAGCGCCAACCGACGGAACCGGAATTGCGCGACCTTGGTTTTGCCTGGCGCGTTGCCAAGCATGTGAAGTCCAATGCCATCGTGTTTGCAAAAGATGGCGCCACCGTCGGCATTGGAGCCGGACAAATGTCGCGCATTGATTCAACCCGCATTGCCGCAAGGAAAAGCCTTGACGCGGCGGAAGCACTCGGCCTTCGCACGGCACTGAGCCAGGGTGCAGTGCTGGCCTCCGATGCCTTCTTCCCCTTTGCCGACGGCCTCGAAGCGGCAGCTGAAGCCGGTGCCTCGGCCATTATCCAGCCAGGCGGTGCAATGCGCGATGTTGATGTCATTGCCGCCGCCGACCGGCTTGGTCTCGCCATGGTCTTCACCGGCCAACGCCATTTCAGGCATTGATGAGATGTTCCGCCGATGACCGTTCCACATGGCTTGGGCTTCTTCATTCAGCAGCTCTTGAATGTGGTGCAGCTTGCCAGTTTCTATGTGCCTCTGGCGCTCGCTTTTGCCATCCTGCAGTCAATAACCCGGCGCATCTACCTGTCCTTTGGCGACATCGCGATGTTCGCGAGCTTTGCCGCGATCTACACATGCTTCGACAGCTTGCTGCAAGGCTACCTTGATCCGGTGGCGGCAGCGGTGGCGCTGGTTGCCGCCATACTGTGCGGCGGCGCCATCGGGTTTGTCATCGCCCGATTGGTCCTCGGGCGAAACCTGCTGCGCGAACCCTTGGCCTACATGATTGCCTCGATCGGTGTCGGCATCGCCGTGCAGGAGTCCATGCGGCTGCAATCGATGAGCCGCGATGTCTGGGTGCCGCCTCTGTTTTCGGGAATTTCCCTGTTCCGCCTGCCGGGAAGTTTTCCCGTCAGCCTGTCACTGATGACGGCAACCGCCATTGCCGTTTCGCTGCTTGGCACACTGGCCGTGGTCGTGCTTTTGGGCTGGACGCGCTTTGGCCTTTACTGGCGGGCCACTGCCCAATCCCTGAAACTCGCAAGCCTTTGCGGCATTGACGCTGACCTGGTGGCGCGCTGGAGCTTTGCGCTGGCCGGCATGTTGGCTGGCATCACCGGCTGGACAGCGGCCATTTCCTATGGCGGGGCCAATTTTTCCATCGGCCTCATGGTCGGTTTCAAAGCCATGTTTGCCAGCGTCATCGGCGGCTTTGGGTCACTGCGCGGTGCCGTGGTCGGGGCCATCACGCTGGCCGTCATCGAAGTGGTCTGGTCGGTGTATTTTTCCACCACCTATCGGGACGTGGCGGTTTTTGCTATCATCATCATGGCGCTCATCCTGAAGCCCGAGGGGTTGATGGGCCAGAGCGGTCGCAAGGAGAGCGAAGAGTGAAAAAAATCTGGGCGCTGCTGCCCCTGTTGTTGCTTGCCGCCTGCGGTGAGGATTCGGGCCCGACCGACTATCTCAGGATTGTCGGTGGCGGCCTCACTTTCAACTACCGCTATTCGCAGGCCACCATGGTGGTTGTGGGACGGCAGATGAATCCGCTGCCGGAGGGTGCCGTCGTCGAGGCGATCTTCGACATACCCGGCCAAAAGCAACGCGAACATGTGCAGCGTCCCGCCATGACCGGCAAGCTCACCTATAAACTGGAAAGCTCGTATTTGAAGG
>JANNFZ010000078.1:0-11174 GCA_031380375.1 Hyphomicrobiales bacterium | reverse complement strand
GCGCAGGAAATGGTCGCGGCCATCGCCCATATAGGGGAGCTTCAGGAATTCGCCGTCATAGGTGCGGGGGCCGCCAAAGCGCAGGCCCAATGCGCCAGCCATGGCGGCTTCCGGCCATCCGGCATTGGGCGAACGGTGCTTTCCGGCATCGCGCCAGGCGGTGCGCAGTGCCGCCTTGGCGTGGCGGGTGCCCTTGAACCATGCACCACCCGCAAAGAGCAGGGCGGTAATCCGGGCAGCTGGCAGGTTGACAAAATCGTCAAGCTTCGCCGCCGCCCAGCCGAAATGGCGGTACTGGAAGTTCTTGTGGCCAATCATTGAATCCGCCGTGTTGATGGCCTTGTAGATGGCCAATCCCGGCAGGCCCAGCAGGGCATACCAGAACACCGGTGCCACGATGCCGTCGGCGGTGTTTTCGGCAAGGCTTTCGAGTGTCGCCTTGACGATGCCGCTGGCATCGAGGCCTTGCGTGTCACGGCCGACAATTTCTGAAACCGCGACACGGCCCTGGGCCACCGAATGCCCGAGCGCCACGGAGACTTTCTTGACATGGTCACGCAGGGATTTTTGGGCAATCATTGTTGATGCAAAAAGCGCGTTGAGCACGAAGCCATAGGGTATGGCCTGGCAGATGAGATGCAATATTGCTGAGACACACCATACCGCGAAGATGAGCAGGAACAGGGCCAGCAATCCGTTGACGCGTGACATGTTCTTGATGTGCGGCGTGGTGTTGAACTGGGTATCGAGATAAGTGATGAGGCCGCCCATCCACTGCACAGGATGGCCAAAGAGAACGAACAGGAATTTGGGATAACCAATCCAGCGCTCGACGAAGACCGCAAGTGCCGTCTGCAGGGAACTGTCGAGAAGCATCATGGTCGTTTCGCGATGTCCAGAATCATGTTGAGGTCGAGGTGCTTTTCCAGATGGTCAGCCAACCGGTCCAGCGTCACCTCGATTTGGGCTTCATAGGCAAAAACACTGGCAGGCGCACCCAGTCTTTTGAGGAAACTGCGGCGGAAGTCATCGGCTGAGAAACAGCCGTGCAGGTATGTGCCGCTGATGCGACCATTGGCGCTGGTGGCGCCATCGTTGCCTGATGTCTTTGTCGCAAATGGGCGTTGACAATCGGGTCCATGGCTTTTGCCGAGGTGGATTTCATAGGCTTTGATGGTTTGGCCGCTGGCGACATGGAGAGCGGTGGTTTCGGTCACGGTCTTTTCGGGCAACAGCGTTGTTTCAATATCGAGAAGGCCTAGCCCCGCATGGCTGCCGGGAATGCCTTCAAGTCCTTGGGGGTCGTGGATTTGCTTGCCCAGCATCTGATAGCCGCCGCAAAGGCCAAGGACATGGCCGCCGCCGCGGACATGGGCGGCAATGTCAATGTCCCAGCCTTGGCTGCGCAAGGCCACAAGATCGGCGACAGTGGCCTTGCTGCCGGGGATGATGACGAGATCAGTGTTACCGGGGATTACTTCTCCGGCCTGGACAAATTGCAAGGCCACGCCCGGCTCCTGGCGCAAGGGATCAAGGTCGTCAAAATTGGCAATGCGGTGCAGACGCAGCACCGCGATTTTAAAGTTCGCACTTTTGGGGACAGGTTCTGCATCCAATGCCAAGGCGTCTTCGGCGGGCAAGTGGCGGGCTTCGGCAAAGTGCGGAATGATGCCGAGGCAGGCAAGCCCTGTACGCTTCGAAATCTCCAGCCGCCCTTCATCAAAAAGCGAAGGATCGCCGTGGAACTTGTTGATGATAAATCCTTTTAGAAAACTACGGTCAACTTCATCGAGAAGGATATGGGTGCCGACGATGGAAGCGATGACACCGCCGCGGTGAATGTCGCCAATGAGCAAAGCGGGCACATTCGCGGCCGTGGCAAAGCCGAAATTGGCAAGATCACCATGGCGCAAGTTGGTTTCGGCGGGGCTTCCCGCCCCCTCAACCAGCACCAGATCGTAATCAACCTTCAATTTCGCAAAGCTTTCGAGGATTGCCGGCATGAAGAGTTGCCGCTTGGTGAAAAAGTCCCGGGCTTTGAGTGTCGCCTGGCGCTTGCCCTGCACGATAACTTGCGCGCCCGTGTCGCTTTCCGGTTTCAAGAGCACAGGATTCATATGCACCGAGGGTGATATTCTTGCGGCTCTCGCCTGCAGGGCCTGGGCGCGGCCAATTTCACCACCATCAACGGCGACGGCGGCATTGTTCGACATGTTCTGGGGTTTGAAGGGTGCCACCTTCAGCCCACGCTTCACAAAAGCGCGGGCGAGGCCTGCGACGATCAGGGATTTTCCAACATCGGAACCCGTGCCCATGAACATGATTGCGGCGGCGGTCACTGCGGTGCGTCCGCAATGACATGGGCATAGGAGCCCATTACGCGGCCCCGACGCTGGCCCATGGTTCCCAGTTTTTCGCCACTTGCATTGCGGGCCTCAAACAGTGGCTCGGCGGTTTCGGCTGTTGCCGTTGAATAATGGAACTCATGGCCCCGGAGATGTTTTGCAAAGGGCCCGCCAAGGCTTGTCAGTTGGCGATAGCCCAAATGGAGCTTGCGCTTCTGGAAACTCGTCTCCAACGGCAGGAGCCCGGCCATGGCATGGCGCGTGCCATCGGCGTCGGTCAGACCATAACCAAGCACCATATAGCCGCCGCATTCACCATAGACCTGGCCTCGAAAGGCTCGCACACCATCAAGGAAGCGGGCATTGGCGGCAAGCTGTGCGGCGTGAAGTTCGGGATAGCCGCCGGGCAAAAACAGGAAATCCGCAGTAGCATCTGGAGGCTCATCGTTCAGAGGCGAGAAGAATCCAATCTCGGCACCTGCTTGCCGCCAGCCCTCGATAAAATGCGGATAGATGAATCCAAAAGCCACATCACGGGCCACCGAAATTCGCTGACCGGGCGGTGTCAAGCGCGGAGCCGAGGTTTGATTCGCAAATTCCGTCCCAATTTGAAACAGCTTGTCAAGGTTTGTTTCACGTGCAACTCCTGCTGCAGCACTTTCAATCATGGCCTCAAGCTGCTGATTTTCCTCAGCTTGGATCAAACCGAGATGCCTGGAGGCGAGATCAACCGAGTCACTCTGCCGCAGGCAGGCGAGGATCGGTGGTGCCGCACGCAAAGCTTCCCGCAGCATCGTTTCATGGCGATCGCTCTTGACCCGATTGAGGACAAGGCCAGCAATTCTAACATCGGAGCGGAAATTCTGGAAGCCTTGGACGACGGCGGCCAGCGATTGGGCCTGATGGCTGCAATCCACAACCAGCACCACGGGCAGGCCCAACGCCACGGCCAGATCGGCAGTTGAGCCGGCCGCTCCTTGCGGCCCGTCAAAAAGTCCCATGACACCTTCCACGACCACTAGGTCGCTTTCCCTGCCAAGTTCAGCAAGAAAGCCACGGCACACAGCCTCGCCCATCGCCCAGAGGTCAAGGTTGTAGCAGGGCGCACCGCTTGCGGCGGCGTGAAAGCCCGGATCAATGTAATCCGGTCCCGCCTTGGCGGCGCGGACCTTTAGCCCGCGGTTTCGCAACGCCCTGATCAAGCCCAGCGTCACCACGGTCTTGCCACTGCCCGACGAAGGTGCCGCCACAACGAAGGCTCTAGCCAATCGTGTTCTCCCGCAGTGTCGGACCATACCAGTCGAGCAAGGGTCGCCAATCGCTGGCATGGCCGACAACGACGATGGCGGGCGTGGGGGGCGTATGTTTGGCAACAAAAGCGCCCGCCGCATTGAGTGTGGTCGAAACCACTTGCTGTTGCGGCAGCGAGGCATTGGAAACGATAGTGACGGGATCAAGTGCTGCCCGGCCATGGGCCATCAAAACATCGGCGATTTCACCTAAGTTCTTGACGGCCATATACATGACGATGACCGGGGCCGCCGTGGCGATGGCCTGCCAGTTCACGTTGGCGGGCATTTTCCCGGTGGCGTCGTGGCCGGTCAGGAAGACGACGGCATGGTTGGTGTCGCGGTGGGTAGCGGGTATTCCTGCGTAAGCAAGGCCGCCCACACCTGCTGTGATGCCTGGCACGATGCGAAACACAATGCCATGCTTGGCCAGCGTCTGGCTTTCCTCGCCGCCCCTGCCAAACATGAAAGGGTCGCCACCCTTCAGCCGCAAGACCCGTTTGCCCTGTTGGGCGAGTTCGATGAGCCTGAGTGAAATGTCACGCTGCACGGGTGACGGTTTGCCGCCGCGCTTTCCGGCATATTCGAGTTCGGCCCCAAGCCTGACCCAGCGCAGGATATCGGGGTTGACCAATGCATCATAAACCACCACGTCGCAGTGCTGCATGGCATGGTAACACAGAAGCGACATGAGGCCGGGTGCGCCCGGCCCCGCTCCCACCAGCCAAACAGTTCCGCCCACGAAAACCGGGAAGGCCTCAGCATCAAGCCTGGCAAAGCCCGGCGTGGTGACGGCGTTCTCCCAGGGCTTGGTGCTTTTGGTTGGCGTGCGGCTCATGGCCCCTTATAGCTAGCCTGCATGCGATTGGAAAAGCCAGAACAGACGCTGAGGCGCGGCTGGACGACAGGGGCCTGTGCGACCGCCGCCACCAAGGCGGCCATGACGGCACTGGTTACAGGGCAGTTTCCCGATCCCGTGGCGATCACCCTGCCCAAAGGGCAAGTCGTGTCCTTCGCGCTGGCGCTGGAGGAATTGGGGGATGGTTGGGCCAAGGCCGGCATTGTGAAAGATGCAGGCGATGACCCCGACGTTACCCATGGCTGCACAGTCATCGCCAAAGTCCGGCGGACAGGATCAGGCGTTACTTTCACGGCGGGCGAGGGCATTGGCACGGTCACCAAGCCGGGTCTTCCCATCGCAGTCGGCGAACCTGCCATCAATCCAGTCCCGCGCCGCATGATGACTGAAGTTGTTGCGGAATTAGGTGGTGGTGCGGATATCGAAATCTCCATTCCTGGTGGTGCCGCTTTGGCGGAGAAAACCTGGAATGGACGCCTTGGCATCATCGGCGGGCTTTCGATCCTCGGCACCACGGGCATCGTCAATCCGTTTTCCTGTGCGGCGTGGATTGCCTCCATCCATCGCGGCATCGACGTGGCAAGGGCCTCAGGGTTCACGCATGTGGCGGGCTGCACGGGCTCCACGTCGGAAGATGCTGTGCGGGCACATTTTGGTTTGCCGCTTGAGGCCACGCTCGACATGGGAGATTTCGCCGGTGGTCTGCTCAAATATCTAAAGCTCCATGCGGTGCCGCGCGTGACGATCGGAGGTGGTTTCGGGAAAATCACCAAACTCGCACAAGGTGCCATGGATCTCCATTCCGGCCGCAGCCAGGTTGACATGGCGTGGCTCGCCGAACTTGCGCCAATGAATTTGCGTGCCGACATTCTTGCCGCCAACACGGCGCAACATGTGCTGGAAATTGCCGGCATGGGCATCGCCGCCAAGGTCGCCAACGCAGCACTCGTTCGGGTCAACGCCATGCTCAAGGGTAGCAGCATTGCCGCCGACGTGATGATCGTTGACCGCAAGGGAGCCATCATCGCCCATGCCTCATAGCCGCATTCTCATTCTGGCGGGCACGGGCGAGGCCCGGGAACTCGCCAATGCGCTCCATGCCAAGGGCGTTGATGTCGTCACATCATTTGCCGGTGTCACCAAAGACCCGCTGCTGCCCGCCGGTGAAATACATGTGGGTGGTTTCGGCGGCACGTCCGGATTGTTGGACTTTCTCGCATCATCGCAAATCACGTCGGTCATCGACGCGACCCATCCCTTTGCCGCCCAGATGTCGCGACAGGCCCATGAAGCTTGCCAGCACCTTCAACTGTCGCTCATGCGCCTTGAAAGGTCGGCCTGGAGCCCGCAAGACGGTGACAATTGGCACCAAGTTCAATCAGCGCAGGAGGCAGCAGAGCTGCTGCCCGGCGGTGCACGCGTGTTTTTGACGACGGGTCACAAGTGGCTCGATGTATTTCTGAACCGCGCTGATCTCAGTGGTGTCGTTCGCACCATCGAGCCGCCTAGGACAGCGCTGCCGCCGCACTGGACCTTGCTGCTTGACCGCCCGCCACACAGATTGGAAGACGAGATGCAATTGCTCACGAAAGAAAAGATCACACATCTCGTATCCAAGAATGCCGGAGGAGCAGCTACTGCCGCGAAACTTGAAGCGGCCCGCCGCACTGGCTGCGCTGTCGTCATGATCGCGCGGCCGTCGAAGCCGCAGTGCATAACCGTTGCCACCGTTGACGAGGCCTTGCTTGGAATCATGGGGAAGCCGGGCTAGAGATGATGCTGAAAACAGGATTGTCCCCATGAGAAAATTTCTTCTGTCCCTGGCCGCCGCATTTCTGTTGTCGAATGCCGCAGCAGCCTCCACGCTTGAGGATGTCAAGGCGCGGGGCAAGCTTCTCTGTGGCGTCAATGCGGGACTTCTGGGTTTTGCCGAAAAACAGGAAGACGGTGGCTGGGCGGGTTTCGATGTCGACTATTGCAAGGCGCTCGCCGCCGCTACGCTGGGCGATGCGGCGAAGGTCGAATATGTCGGTCTTTCGGCGCAGGATCGCTTTGAGAAACTGAAATCCGGTGCCGTTGATGTGCTGGCCCGCAACACCACTTGGACCATGGCGCGCGAGACCAGCCTGCCCTTGCGCTTTGTCGGCATCAGCTATCACGATGGCCAGGGCTTCCTCGTCTCGAAGCTTTCCGGGGTCACATCGGTGTTCACCATGAGCCAGGCCGCCATTTGTTTCGTCAGCGGCACAACAAGCAAAGACAATGTCGATGATTTTTTCCGCGAGCGCGAGATGGCCTATGTGGCCAACACCTATCAGACGATCAGCGATGCAGTTGCAGCTTACGAGGAAGGCAAGTGCGACGCCTATACCACCGACCAGTCGCAGCTCTATGCCATCCGGCTGAAACTCAAGAAACCGGAAGACCATGTGATCCTGCCGGAAGTCATTTCAAAAGAACCGCTCGGCCCCGCAGTGCGGGTTGGCGATGAACAATGGTTCAACATCGCACGTTGGACATTGTTCGCATTAATCAATGCCGAAGAACTGGAAGTGCGCGGCCCCGGTGTTGCCGAGGCAAAAGAAAAATCAAAGAAGGCCACGGTGCGCAGGTTGTTGGGGGTCGAGGGCAGTTTCGGAACAGACCTTGGCCTCGACAATGAATGGGCGGCGCGCGCCATAGCGGCGGTGGGCAATTACGGCGAAATCTTTGACCGCAATCTTGGTGCGGGTTCAAAACTGCAAATCGAACGCGGCCTCAACAGCCAGTGGGACAAGGGCGGAGTGCTCTATGCCCCGCCGATCAGGTAGTCACAGCTTCAGCAGGTAAGCCCGGAACCACGCAGCCAAATCATCTTCGCTCAGGGATCCTTCAGCCAGAGCGATAAAAGTTTTGAGTTTGTCTTCCTTGCTCGCTGTCACCTGATATCCGTTGTACAGCAGAAACGTGCGCGAGGCGACCAGCGCGGTGCGCTTGTTGCCGTCCACAAACGGATGGTTTTTGGCAATGCCGTAGGCATAGGCGGCCGCTGCATCAGTTATATCCGGGGTACCATAAGCCAATTTGTTTTGCGGGCGCTGCAGCGCAGACTCCAACAGGCCGAGATCGCGTATGCCGCTGCCACCGCCGTGTTCGGCAAGTTGCCGCGCATGCATCGCCAGCACGGCTTCTTTTGGAAGCCATTTGAACTCGTTCATTTGGGGCTTCCTTACTTGGCGAGAATTCGCAACACGTCACGGTCTTCGCGCATGACGGTTTCGGCGGCTTCGATGATGTCGGCGAACTCTTTGCTGTAAGGGGTCAGCAGAACGCCATCAGGCGTTTCCGTAAAGCACAGCGTATCACCCTTGTTGACGCGCAGAAGCGCCAACACTTCCTTGGGCAGGGCAATGCCGGTGGAATTTCCGAGTGTTGTGACCTTGGCTGTTGAAATGGAAATATGCTTGTTCATAGCGATGGTTATAACAGAAGTTATAATGACCGTCAACTAGGATGTTTCCACGGGCTGGTCACTGGCACCCCATTCGGTCCATGAGCCGTCATAAAGTGCATGATCGGCCGCGCCCAATTCGGTCAATGCAAGCGACAGCATGGCGGAAGTTACACCCGAACCGCAACTGGTGATCACCGGCCTTGCAAGGTCAACGCCTGCTCCCGTAAAAACGCTGCGCAAGTCATCAATTGATTTCAACGTACCGTCACTTTTGAGCACAGAAGAATAATGGACGTTGCGTGCACCTGGCATGTGCCCGGCACGGACACCGGCTCGGGGTTCCTGTTCTTCTCCCCTGAAGCGCGGGCCTGAGCGCGCATCGGCCATCTGGGCTGTGCCCTCTGCAACGGCCTTCGCGACATCATCAAGGTTCCGCACCATCAAGGCGCGAAAGTGTGGCGTGAAGTGCCGTTCCTGCGGGCGGTGTGGTGCACCGTCGGCCACGGGCTTTCTTTCGGCCAACCATTTCGGCAGTCCTCCGTCCAGCACGACCACATCGTCGTGGCCGAAAACCTTGAACATCCACCAGCAGCGCGCCGCCGAAAACAGACCCGCCGCATCATAGCAGACGATCTTCTTGCCATCGCCGACGCCCAGTTTTTTCATGTCGCTGGCAAATTTTGCAGGGCTCGGCAACATGTGGGGCAGGCTGGTTGCCGGGTCTGAAGTCCCGTCAATGTCAAAGAATTGCGCGCCGGGTATGTGGCACGCCATGAACTCGGCCCGCGCGTCGCGCTTTGCCGCAGGCATATGCCAGGAGGCATCAAGGATCACGATATCCGGCGCGCCAATATGGGCCTGCAACCAGTCAGTTGAGACGAGATTTTTCACGATTTTCCTTTGGTCGGTGGATTATGGTTTCGTCGACACACAGTTTGCAGGCGGCAAAGCCGATTTGCAAATGCTTCCATCCACAAGTTGTTCAACTCCGCCGGCGGCATTGACCAGATTGAACTTGACGAGTTCTGCCTGTGACAGGGCCGTGATCTTGCTGGCCGGGGTCTTTTCCGCTTTGGCAATGAGCGCTGTGCTGACGCCCATTTCCTTGTAGTATCCTGCCAGTGCCTTGCGCAGGTCTCTGTGCATGCCCTTGGTCACCTTGGGCTTCAAGCTGGTCCGTTTGATTTCCTTGCGGCTTATGATCTTCTTCTTGCCGTTCACGATACGATAGGTTTCGCGGTAGAGGATTTTTGAACCCGTCCATGTGGTGGTGACCTGGTGCACGCCAAGTTGTGCGTTTCTGGCGACGAAACGCTTGACGCCACCGGACAGCAAGACCGGGCAAGCGGAATTGCAGTAGGCTTTCGCACTCTCGACAGTGCCCCGATAGATGCCGTGCTTTGGTTTGCAGGCGTTTTCATCCGGGGCGCAGCCAGCATAGGCCACCCGTCCCACGGCAACATTCATGTTCTCGGCCCGGAGAATGCGCCCGAGGGCCATGGCCGAAGCGACATCACCGCCTGCCGATTGGATGATTAAGGGCAGCCCATCATTGCCGACGGTTTTGAGAAACGCACGGAAACGCTTGCTGGTGCCTGCGGTGATCCTGCCGTCGGCGGCAATCCATTCCGGGCACAGGGGTTCACAGGCACCCGCCGCCCTGACGTGGGCAAAGCGCATGGGGTGGTCCCAGGTTTCTGTTGTCTTTTTTTTGGCAGCCAGCGCAGGAGACGCCGACAAACCGGCCACCACAACCACGCAGGCCAAAAGCAACAGCCTCAACATCCGTCACAACCCCAATGCTGGCCCTGATATATCACGGAAGATCGCGGCAGGATTGGGTCACGAGACATCATCCATGGTGGCGAAAATCAGTGGCAAAGCCGCAACGCTCTTCATAATCCCATTGAAATTGTCCGTCATTGATTGAGAGACCAGCCACATATTCTGTGCCGGGATGATCGTGGCCTGGGATGGCGCAACTGACGGTTCCGTCAAAGTTTGCCCGGCGCGCAACTTGCGAGGCACCGAGATGGGCAAGCCGGATCGATTCGTGCCCAGGTTCATGCACCAGTGAAATAGCCGCCGCTTCAACATCGACGATGGTGCCAATATTGCTGGTGAAGGCAATGTTGCCGCCCGCGCGGCCGAGAAAGATTCGCTCCAGCTGCTGGCATTGCTTCAGGCTTGCCTCTTGGCCGATGAAGAGTTTGATCGTCCATGGCTGGCCCGGATCAGAATCACGGTAGAACCCTGCCATCACGACTTGGCGGCCCGACAGATCGACGCCATCCGAAAAGCCGTCCTTGATGTGCCAAGAAAGGAGAAATTGGCAAAGCCCGTAGACGGAATCCCCACCAGGCACCCCGTTGATTCTCCGGCAGGGGCATACTGCTGTGCAATTGCAGCTTTCATAGTAGCCTCCCGCAATCGACCAATTCAGCTTTGAAGACATAATCGACCCCACAACGACAAGAATTTTTTCAATCGTCAAACTTGAGCGCCTATTGGACCAAGCGTCAACGCGAGACGCAGGTTCTGGGCCGCACTGCTTGACTTTCGGGCGTGCTTTCACCTATTGACCCGTCCAATCCCGCCGGATTGCTTTGGCGGGGTTATTTGTGCGCTGTCCGAGGGCACCCGGTTTCTCCGGAAACCAACTGATAAAGACCGCTTTTTCAACGGGTTAGAAAGCGGCTCCACAGGACGCGGGAAAGAAGGAATATAATGTACGCAGTTATCAAGACTGGCGGCAAACAGTATCGCGTGGCCGCCAATGACAAGATTCTCATCGAAAAGCTTGAAGGAACCGCTGGTGACCAGGTTGAGTTCACCAATGTTCTGATGGTGGGCAACGGCACAGCCGTTGAAATTGGCGCACCCATGGTTTCGGGTGCCACCGTGGTCGGCGAAATTGCCGCCCAGGAAAAATCGGCAACCGTCTATATTTTCAAGAAGCGCCGCCGCAAGCATTACCGCCGCCGCAACGGCCATCGCCAATTGCTGACCTCGGTGACGATCACCGAAATTCTCACGGGTGGTGTCAAGCCGGTTGCCAAAGCCAAGGCCAAAGTTGAAGCCAAGGCCGCAGCCCCGGTTGCCGTTGCTGCACCCGTCGGTGGGGCTGACGACATTTCGCTTATCGGCGGCGTTGGCCCAAAGATGGAAGCAGGCCTCAAGGAATTGGGCTATAATACTTTCGCAGCGATTGCTGCCTGGACGCCCGATGACGTCGTCAAGGTTGAAGC
>JANNFZ010000029.1:0-5776 GCA_031380375.1 Hyphomicrobiales bacterium | reverse complement strand
GGCCCGCCTCGCCGAAATAACCGGTGGCAAGTCCCTCACCGCCAACATCGCGCTTGTGATGAACAATGCCCGGCTTGCCGCTGCCGTCGCCGTGGCCTTTGCGCAACACTAGCAAAGTGCGTGGTCGGATGCGTTGCGGAGCGTGGCGTCTTGGCCTAGTTTTCGAGTCGGGGCGGCCTCGAGCGATGCTTGGAGGCTACAATGACAAGTGACGACACAGACGTCCGGACTGTCAAATACACAATGGAAAAACCGGCGCGGCCCATGGCAAAGACCTTGCCTGCCGAAACGGCAAAACCCGTTGCGCGGGCGAAGCCGCTGGCGGCGCGAAAGCCCGGAGATGCCAATGCCCGCAGTCTGCGCTGGTCTCTGGGTGCCACACTGGTCATCGCGGCCTGCATCATTGCACTCACCTATCGCGCCGAAATAACGGCACTCCAGGTCGTGGTGCTGGCGGGAGCCATCGGCGCTTTCTTCAGCAGCTTGACCCGTTGGTCGGCGCTTGATGACCACGCCAATGGGAACAAGCAGGGCCTCGGCCAGCGCCTCACGGATCGCGCGGTATTTTCACTCGTGACACCCGTGGTTGGTGCCATCGCTGCCGCTGTGCTTTACGTATGCTTTGCGGCCGGTCTTGTGGATGGCGGATCTTTCTTCCCGTCATTCAAATGCAAGTTGGCAGGCGGTTGCTCAACCTTCACCGATTTTCTCAACAATTATGGGCCATCGGAAGCGGTGCATTATGCCAGGCTTTGCGTCTGGGGATTCATTGCGGGCTATGCCGAACGCTTGGTGCCCGACAGATTGAGGGGCATCACCGGCGCAGCACCACTGCGGCAGCAGGAGCAGCCTGTCATGTGACAGCCACCCTGACCTTATATCTGGCTTGCGGGGCATGGGGAATAGCGCGATGGTCCTTCGAATTTTGGAAGTCACCTGGGTGCACCCCGGGTTGAGAGGTGGTCATGTCAAACATTTCCCGCCGTGTTGCCCTGACAATCCCCGTCCTGTTGTCCAGCCACGTCGCCTTTGCTGAGGACGTATGGAAAACTGTGCCGCCGCCAGCCGCGTTGCCCAAAGCCGATGAGAGCGGGCTTGCCCCCATCAATGACATTCAGATGTATTACGAGGTTTACAATGCGGCTGGCGGCAATCCGGTGTTGTTGCTGCACGGCGGGCTCGGGAGCACGCTGAACTGGGGCAACCAGGTTCCGGCGCTTGTGGCAAAGCACAAGGTCATCGCGCTGGACAGCCGCGGCCATGGCCGCAGCACAAGGTCCGACAAGCCCTACAGTTACGAACTCATGGCATCGGATGTGCTGGCCATGCTCGATTACTTGAAGCTCGACAAGGTGTCGATTGTGGGCTGGAGTGACGGCGGCATTCTCGGCCTGGTGCTGGCGATGCAGCACCCCGAACGGGTGGAGAAGCTCTTCGCCTTTGGCGCCAACTACAATGTGTCCGGTGTCAAGCCGACGGTGGAAAGCGATCCGGTTTTCGGAATGGCCATCGGCATGGCAATGGAAAACTACCAGAAACTGTCGCCGACGCCCGGCGATTTCGAGAATTTCCTGAAGCAGATTTCCGGCATGTGGTTCTCGCAGCCTGACTTCAAGCCCGAGCAGTTGGCGATGATCAAGGCTCCTACAGTGATCGCCGATGGCCAGTATGAGGAAGCCATCAAGACCGAGCACACCGAGGAACTCGCCAAGCTCATACCCGGAGCAAAGTTGCTGATCATGCCCAATGTCAGCCACATGGCGATGTGGCAGGATCCCGCGCAGTTCAACGCCGCCATGGTCGGGTTTATCGACGGAAGCTAAAACATCCCAAGGCCGGCTTTCAATCCGTCCACGGATTGATCACCCTAAGGCCGGGGTGGTTAAAATGCGAAGTGTCGCGTGTCACGAGCGCATATCCATGTTCCATCGCGATGGAAGCAATTTGGACATCGGCGAGATTCAGGTTGTTGCCCTTCGCCAGGCTCCCGGCCAACATGGTCCCGCAGAGCCGGGCAGCTTCTGTTCCGAAGCCGAGAATCCGGCCTTCAAACTGCTCATCAAACACGCGCGAATTCGCTGCTTCGAGTCCTGTTCTTCTCTTGCCTTGGGGAAGTGCTGCACAGCCGTAGCAAAGTTCAAAGACTGTTATGCTTGTAATGAATGTGGTGTGGCGGTCCTGGCCTGTCAGGAACTCAATGACTTTGCGATCAGGATTCCTTCGACCAATTTCGGAAACGACATTGGTGTCGAGTATTCTCATGGATCAAAGTCCGGCCCGGAAAAATCAGGAGGCGGTTCAGCAATCTGGCGCGGCGGAATCTGCATTTCGTCATTCCCGCCGGCCTGTCGATAGATGTCCATGATTTCAATGACCCATGATTTCTTGGCGGTCGCGGTGCTGGAATTGTTGCCAGACATCAGGTTTTGTACCAGCGCGAGCCTTGCTTCCTGTTCCATGGAGCGGCCGTTTTCGGCGGCGCGCATGCGCAGGCGGCGCTTGGTTTCCTCGGGCAGGTTTCTGATGGTGATCGTAGCCATGACTGCAATGTAGTCAATGCTAGCAATGCTGTCAATGACAGCACAACCCTTCTCCCTTGCCTTTCCTCCAACCTTGCGCCATAAGCCCCTCACCGAAAGGCACAGGCTGGTGGCTTAACGGAAAGACCCTTTGGGAAATCAAAGGGTTAGGGGTTGAAAAATCCCGGTTTCCCGTGTCTCCGCTCTTTTGGATCGGTCTTCAACCCGTCTTCCGATGGTTTGAAGGAGGCTTTGCGCCGGTGCCTTTTGATTGAGAAACAAAGAAAGGGTCCCAATGGGTCTTTATGAACATGTGTTCCTGGTGCGCCAGGACGCGACAACGGCGCAAGTTGATACGCTGGTTGAGCAGTACAAGGGTATCATCGCCGCCGGCGGTGGCAAGGTTGAGAAAATCGAGAACTGGGGCGTCAAGTCGCTCACCTATCGCATCAAGAAAAACCGCAAAGCCCATTTCACGCTTTTGAATATCGAAAGCCCACACGCTGCCGTCGCCGAGATGGAACGCCAGATGTCGATCTCGGAAGACGTCATTCGCTATATGACCGTCTCTGTCGAAGCACTGGAAGCCGAACCTTCGGCGCAGATGCGCCGCCGCGATGACCGCCGCCGTGAAGATGGCGAAGAGAATGAGGACTTCCGCTGATGGCCGAACAACAAGCCCGCAGGCCGTTCTTCCGCCGCCGGAAGTCGTGCCCCTTCTCCGGCGCCAATGCGCCGAAGATCGACTACAAGGACACCCGTCTTTTGCAGCGCTACATTTCCGAGCGTGGCAAGATCATTCCCGCCCGCATCTCGGCTGTGTGCTCCAAGAAGCAGCGTGAACTCGCCCGCGCCATCAAGCGCTCGCGTTTCCTGGGCCTTCTGCCCTATGTGATTGGTTGAGGGAGGCACGAACATGGAAGTCATTCTTCTCGAACGCGTCGCCAAGCTTGGCCACATGGGCCAGGTCCTGAAGGTCAAGGACGGCTATGCCCGCAATTTCCTTCTGCCGCGCGGCAAGGCGCTGCGCGCCAATGAAGCCAACAAGGCGAAGTTTGAAGTGCAGCGTGTGGTGCTGGAAGCCAAGAACGCCGAAACCCGCGGCAAGTCGGAAGTGGATGCCAAGAAGATCGAAGGCAAGTCCTTCGTGATCATCCGCCAGGCCGGTGAATCGGGTCAGCTCTATGGCTCCGTTTCGCCCCGCGACATCGCCGATGCCGCAACCGCCTCAACGGGTGTGGCGGTCCACCGCAACCACGTGGAACTGAACACACCGATCAAGACCATTGGCCTTTATTCGGTTGATGTCTCGATCCACCCGGAAGTCACGGTCAAGGTTACGGTCAACGTGGCCCGCACCGCTGACGAAGCCGCAGCCCAGGGCCGTGGTGAAACGCTGGTCGGGCCTGCTTCCGACCGCGCCGAAGTCCGCGCCCAGGCCGAGGCCCTGTTCCAGGAAGCCGAAGCCGAGCGCGTGGCGGAAGACGCAACGCAGGGCTGAGTTTCAGCTACAAAACCCAAACAATTGGCCATCCTCACGGGGTGGCCTTTTCTTTTCCACAGGGCCGCTGGATAACCCGTCAGGATTTGAATCAGATTGATTCGAATCTCTGCGCACCGCACACCAGACCCATGAACACTGTCAGCCCGCTTCGCCCCGTTGAAACACCGGCCCTCGCCGATGACGCCTATCGTTCGCCGCCACACAACCTGGAGGCAGAGCAGGCCTTGCTTGGTGCCATCCTCACCAACAATGATGCCTGCGACCGGGTGACGGCCTTTCTCAATCCGGAACATTTTTTCGAACCCGTGCATGCCCGCATTTTCGAAGCGGCGGCAAGTCTCATCCGCATGGGCAAGCTGGCAAGCCCGGTCACCCTCAAATCATTTTTCGACAATGACGCAACACTGAAGGAAATCGGCGGGCCTGCCTATCTGGCGAGGCTTGCGGCGTCTGCCACCACCATCATCAATGCCGAGGAATATGGCCGCACCATCCATGAGTTGGCGCAGCGCCGGAAGCTCATCGGCATCGGCACCGACATCGTCAACGAGGCCTATGACGCCACGGTCGAAAGCTCGGCGCGTGATCTGATTGAACGGGCCGAGTCCACACTCTATTCACTGGCCGAAGTCGATAAATACGGCAAGGGTTTCCAGCCCTTTGGCCGGGCCCTGACCGACGCCATCGACATGGCCGCCGCCGCCTTCAAGCGCGATGGCCATTTGTCGGGCCTCTCTACAGGGCTTCGCGATCTGGATGAAATGATGGGCGGATTGCAATCTTCCGATTTGATCATTCTTGCGGGCCGCCCCTCCATGGGCAAGACCGCGCTCGGCACCAATCTCGCCTATCATGTGGCGCGTTCCTATGCCGCCGAGTTTCAGGCCGATGGTTCGACCAAGGTCAATGACGGCGGCATCGTCGCCTTCTTCTCGCTGGAAATGTCGGCGGAACAATTGGCGACACGCATCATCGCCGAGCAATCCGGCATCAGTTCAGAAAAGATCCGGCGCGGCAAGATTGGCGAAGACGAATTTTCGCGGCTTGTGGAAGTGAGCCAGGAATTGCAGCGGCTGCCACTTTATATCGACGCCACGGGCGGCCTCACCATAGCGCAAGTGGCAGCACGCGCCAGGCGATTGAAACGTCAGCGCGGGCTTGGCTTGATCGTCGTCGATTATTTGCAGCTTCTCGCGGGTTCTGCCCGCAAGGCTAACGAGGGCCGCGTGCAGGAAGTCTCGGAAATCACCGTCGGTCTCAAGGCGCTGGCCAAGGAACTCAACGTGCCGGTCATTGCGTTGTCACAGCTGTCGCGCCAGGTTGAAAACCGCGACGACAAGCGGCCGCAGCTTTCTGATTTGCGTGAATCCGGTTCCATCGAGCAGGACGCCGACGTGGTGCTGTTCATCTACCGCGAGGAATATTACCTGCTGCGCAAAGAACCGCGTCCCGGCACGCCCGAGCACATCACCTGGCAGGATGAAATGAACAAGGTCGAGGGCGTTGCCGAAGTGATCATCGGCAAGCAGCGCCATGGCCCCACGGGAATCGTGGCATTGCAGTTCAATGCCAGCCTCACCAAGTTCCAGAACCTCGCCCGCGAAGGCCACGTGCCGCAGCAGTTTGAGTAGCCAGAGGCCCTTCGAGGCCCACTGCGTGGGCACCTCAGGGTTAGGAATTCCTCATGCTGAGGTGCTTTGCGCAGCAAAGCCTCGAAGCATCAACCGTCCCGCCGCAGCACCGTCACAAAGAA
>JANNFZ010000012.1:0-2274 GCA_031380375.1 Hyphomicrobiales bacterium | reverse complement strand
CCCCTGCCCAATTGCCTTGCAATCGTCTAGTTTTCACGGCAACGGCGGAGCAGGAGATTCTGATCACCATGGCGGACAACACGATCCAACTCGAACAGCCGCGCATCCATCTCGTGCATATGGTGGTTTTCACGCTTGTTGTGGCGGTGCTGGGTGCCGTCCTCTATCCCAGCATCAAGAATGCCTTCATGGCCAATCCGGCGCTGAACGCCTTGATCTTCGCGGTGCTGCTGCTCGGCGTGCTCTATGCCTTCCGCATGGTATTCCGCCTGATCCCGGAAGTGAACTGGGTCAATGGCTTTCAACTGGGTGAACCCGGAGTCCAGACGCTGCCCGTGCTTTTGGCACCCATGGCGACGATCCTTGGCGATGCCTCGCGGCGCACCGTGTTGTCGCCAGCCACCATGCGCTCATTGCTTGACGGTTTGGGCGCGCGGCTTGATGAATCGCGCGATCTTCTGCGCTATCTTGTGGCGCTGCTCATTTTTCTTGGCCTGCTCGGCACGTTTTGGGGACTTCTTGACACGGTAAGTTCCATCGCCGACGCCATTCGCAATCTCGATGTATCGGCCACGCAATCAAGTGCGGTGTTTGAGGAACTGAAAACCGGCTTGCAGGGCCCGCTGGTCGGCATGGGGCGCTCGTTCTCGTCATCGCTGTTTGGCTTGGCCGGCTCGTTGATCGTCGGTTTCCTCGATTTGAAGGCTGCCCAGGCGCAAAACCGTTTCTACATCAACCTCGAAGACTGGCTCTCGACGATCACTGACGTGCAGGCCGGCGAAGGCAGCAGTGCCACGCCTTCGGCTGTTCCACCCTATCTGCGCCTCGACATGCAGGGCCTGCAGCGCTCCATCGAACGTCTGGGACAACAGATGGAACAGGGACAATCGCTTTCTGTTTCTTCGGGCAACACTTCCCCCGGCAATGCCGAGACCATGGAGCAACTGGCCGATGCCGTTGCCAATCTCGTGGCGCAAATGCGCGACGAACAAAAAATGGTGCGAAGCTGGATCCAGACGCAACAAGTGCAGCAGAGTGAAATCCAGCGCCTGCTCATCCGCCAGACCGGCGGACGGAAAGAATAGCCATGGCGCAAGGCCAGTCCCGCCGCCGCCGCAGGGAGGACGCGCCCTACTGGCCGGGCTTCGTCGATGCCATGGCGCAATTGCTGCTGGTCATCACATTCCTGCTTTCGGTCTTCATCGTGGCACAATTCCTGCTGGCCCGCGAAATCAGCGGACAGGATTCAGCGCTTGGGCAATTGCGCTCGCAGATCGCCGAACTGACGGAATTGCTGGCCCTGGAAAAATCATCCAAGGCCGATGTTGAAGCGCAACTGCTCTCGGTCACCGATGATCTCAACGCCCAAAAAGCCAAAACCAATGACCTGATTGCCGCATTACAGGCTGAAAACGCCAAGGGCCTGTCAGTGGGATCCGCCGTTACCGGCTTGCAGTCAGCGCTCGACAGCGAGCGGAAAATCTCCTCGGAGGCGCTGGCCAAGGTTGAATTGCTGAACCAGCAGATCGCCGCCATGCGCCGGCAATTGGCGCAAATAAATGCACTGCTTGATGCCGCCGAGGACCGCAACCGCACGTCTGACGCGCAAGTCGCCGATCTGGGACGGCGCCTCAACATGGCGCTGGCGCAAAAGGTCCAGGAACTTTCGAAATACCGTTCCGAATTCTTTGGCCGGTTGCGGCAGATCCTGTCGCAGCGTTCCGACATTCTGGTTGTCGGCGACCGTTTTGTGTTCCAGTCGGAAGTTCTGTTTCCCAAGGGCGGAGCCGAGTTGAACGTGGCGGGCGAACAGGAAATGCTGAAGCTCGCCGATGCGCTTCGCCAATTGGAACGTGAAATTCCGCCGGACATTGCTTGGGTGCTGCGCGTCGATGGCCACACCGATTCCGATCCCATCCAGTCTCCGGAATTCAAGTCAAATTGGGAACTGTCATCGGGGCGGGCCATCTCGGTCGTGAAATTCCTTGAATCGCAAGGTGTCTCGCCCCGCCATCTGGTGGCAGCGGGATTTGGTGAATTCCAGCCCCTTGTTGAAGGTGACACGGAAGAAGCAAAATCCGAGAACCGCCGCATCGAGCTGAAACTGACGGAGCGCTGAAGCGCCATGACGTCTCCGCACTGGCTCAAAACGCCCTCCGGCAAAACCCGTGCCCGCGGCCTTGGTCTTGCGCCGCCAGGCACGCCCGGCCCCTTCAATGCGATCACTGATGTTGAAGGTGTTGAAGTCGGAACGACAACACTGATTTCAGGTGA
>JANNFZ010000530.1:0-2967 GCA_031380375.1 Hyphomicrobiales bacterium | reverse complement strand
ATGGTGCTGATTGCCTCCTTTATGTTTGCGCCGGTTTTTCCCCTGTCGGAAGGCTTCAGCGTAGATGCCAGTGCCGCCCTTGGGCTTGACTATGGCCGCATGCGGCTCTGGGCGTCCTTGAGTTTTCTGGTCGGCAGCCTGGCAGCCGGAGCGCTTCTGACCCAGATTGATGCCGGCAATGCCGCCTGGATATTGGCAAGCGCGCAAGGCCTGGCGGTGATTGCCACATTGCTCCTGCCCGATGAGCCGGAAGCCTTGCGCAAGCCGAAAGAGCCAAGCCCGGGCGGCGTTTTGAAGCTCCTTTTTTATTCCAGTTTTTCGCTCCTGCTGCTGGTTGCCGGGTTGGCGCAAGCCTCGCACGGCGTTCTCTACACGGTGAGCGCGCTGCATTGGCGCTCTCTCGGCTTTGACACGTTGATGATCGGCTTTCTGTGGACGGCAGCTGTGTCGGCGGAAGTCGCATTGCTGGCTTTCTCCAATGTGGTGGTCAAGCGCTTTGGCCCCGAGAAGCTGGTGTTGGCGGGCATCGCCGGCGGCATTGTGCGCTGGCTCGGCATGGCCTTTGCCACGTCCTTCAGCGCCAACCTGGTGCTGCAATTGCTTCATGTCGCTTCTTTTGCGCTTACCCATCTCGGCACCATGCACCTTATTCGCCAGAGCGTTCCCGAACATGCGCGCAACCGGGCGCAAGGGATTTACTCAGCGTTGGCGGGTGGCGTGTTGATGGCATCGACCTCGTGGATGTCGGGCAAGCTCTATGGCACGTTGGGTGGTCTCGCCTATCTGCCCATGGCCGCACTTTCCATCGTGGCCCTTGTGGGTGCCATGCGTCTCTTTGGAATCAGCCCCAGAGTTCCGCGTCTGGCGCGGACATGACACCACCGTCATAGGAAATCCCGTGTGGTCTGTCCTTTCGCAAAAGCAGGGGGCCATCAAGGTCAACGACACCGGCGAACTGGGCAATGAGGGTTGCCGGTGCCATGGCCAGCGACGTCGCCAGCATGCAGCCGACCATGATGGTGAGGCCCTGCTTTTGCGCCTCACGGGCCAGAGCCAGGGCAGGTGTCAGGCCGCCGGTCTTGTCGAGCTTGATGTTGACGGCATCATATTTGCCGACAAGCCCGGCGAGCGACGAAATGCCATGAACGGATTCATCAGCGCAGATCAATGTCCGGCGGGGAAGACCGCGCAAGGCCTCATCATTGTCAGCGGGCAGGGGCTGCTCCACCAGTTCAACGCCATGGGCTTCGCAGCATGACAGCATTTCCACAATCGTTGCATCGCTCCAGCCTTCATTGGCATCGACAATGAGGCGGGCCTTGGGAACGGCAGCGCGGATGGCGGCAAGGCGCGCCGCGTCGCCGTCGCGGCCGAGTTTCAGCTTCAAGAGCGGGCGATGGCTTGCGGTCCTTGCCGCTTGCGCCATGTTTTCCGGCGTGTCGAGGCTCAAGGTATAGGCCGTCACAAGCGGCTTTGGCGGCGACAATCCGGCGAGTTCCCAGACGCGGCGGCCCGCTTGCTTCGCCGTCAGGTCCCAGAACGCGCAATCAAGCGCATTATGCGCGGTGTGAGGCAGTTCGAGTGCGGCAAGATCGGAAAAACCGCGGCACCGGGCGATGTGCCTGCGGTTGAACTCAAGCGCCTGCAGCACCTGTGGCACCGTTTCATTGTAGCGGCCGTAGGGCACGCATTCGCCGCGTCCGGCAAAGCCATCACGCGCCAGTGTCACGACAACGACGTCGGCGGCAGTTTTTGACCCGCGCGAAATCGTGAAACTGCCGGCGATGGGCCAGCTTTCTGCGGCGGCGAAAAGTTCGAGCATTTGTACCCGGCTAGCCGCCTTCGGCAACGCGGCCCGAGACTTCCGCCAGCATCAAATAAACTTCGCCCTGGGGCGACACCAGAACTTCGTCCACCAGTTCCGCACCTTGGTGCTGGTCCTGCAACATGTCGAGCAGGCGCTCGAACAGGCGGATGTAGCCATTGATGCGGCTCCGCAACAGGCGCTCATCGGCATAGCGCGTTGTCAGGGCCTTGGCGGCGCGTTTGCTGCGATTGCTGTGCAGGCGCTGGGTGTAAATGTCTTTTTCTCCGGCGGTGTAGCGCTTCTCGAGATCGCGCGGCAGGCCGTCATCGACGGCTTCAACCACTTCGCGGGCCGCCACATGAAGCTTGGCATTGAGGCTTGCCATCTCGCGGGCCGCCGTCGAGGTTGGTCCAAACTGTGGCGCGGCACGTTGGGCTGGCACTTCTGCCTTGCCCGACAGCGCTTCAATGCTGTTGGCAATTTCCGCCATGGTGCCCTTCAGGACTTCGGCACGCTCGGCGATGGGCGAGCGGGGAAGCTCTGAAACAATCCGCTCTGAAGCTTCTTTGCGGGTGCCGATCGTTCCGGAAACGGGAGCGGAGAACGAGGCACCCTCAGATTTTCCCGGCCCGGACCCTCGGGGCGATGAATAACTGGGGCCGGAATAATCGAGTGTTCCGGTCTGGCGGCGCACCACATCCGATAGCGCGTTAAGTGCCGCAATCTGGTCCGACACCACGCGGCGCATGGCATCGGCATTGTTGCGGGTTTCTTCCGGCAGATCGATGACGGCGCGCTTCAATTCATTGCGCGCTGAATCGATGTCCTTCACCACCTGCTGGGCGGTGATGCGCATGTCCTGCGCCGTCTGCTGGAAGTCGCTTGCCGTCGATGACAGCATCTCGTTCATGCTGGCAAGGGCGCGTTCATGCTGCTCGCGCAGCACCCGGGCGGCTTGTGTCACCTGGCCCGCTGAATTGCCTTCGAGGCGTTTCAATTCATCTTCAAGCCGCGACAGAGACTGGTTGGTCTGCTCGGTGACAATGCGGCTGATGTCGCGCGAGCGGCTTTCGGCGGCATTCAGTGATCCCTCGATCATCCCCATGTAACTCGCCATCACCTGGTCCACACTCTGCGAGCGCTTGGTGACTTCGTTGATC
>JANNFZ010000344.1:0-3233 GCA_031380375.1 Hyphomicrobiales bacterium | reverse complement strand
TTGATCTTGAAGACCAGAAGGAAGGCATGGCGGCGTTTCTCGAAAAGCGTCCGCCTGTTTTCAGGGACAAGTGACCCTTCGAGGCCCACTGCGTGGGCACCTCAGGGTAAGGCTCCTCATGCTGAGGCGCTCGCGGCAAAGCCGTGAGCCTCGAAGCATTGGTCTGTCAGACCTGTTTTACTTCCGTCACTTCCGGCACGAAGTGGCGGAGCAGGTTTTCGATGCCGTGTTTCAGGGTTGCCGTGGATGACGGGCAACCGGCACAGGAACCCTTCATGTTGAGATAGACCACACCATCCTTGAAGGCCTTAAAAGTGATGTCGCCGCCATCCTGGGCAACGGCGGGCCGCACCCGACTGTCGAGAAGTTCCTTGATGGTCTTGACGATGTCCTTGTGGGCCTCGTCAAAGGATTCGCCATCGGCCTCGGGCAACGCGTCGGCGGCACCGGCCACCATGACGGGTGCTCCCGATAGATAGTGGTCCATGATGGCACCGAGGATGGCGGGTTTCAGTTGCTGCCATTCTGCGCCATTGCGGCTGACGGTCACGAAATCATGGCCAAAAAACACGCCGGAAACCCCGGAAATGCCAAAAAGCTTGGTGGCCAGCGGCGAATCGCCCGCCTCTTCCAGCTTGCGGAAATCCCGAGTGCCGCCGGGCAGCACGGGCTTGCCAGGGATGAACTTGAGCGTGGCGGGGTTGGGCGTGGCTTCGGTCTGGATGAACATTGGGGAGTCCTTTGGTCGGATATATAGGCCAATCTGGAATGATTTTAAAGTGTGTTCCGATTGAGGGTCAGGACTGGATGAATCCCATGACCTTTTTCACGTCACGCATGATGGGTGAGGCGATGGCGCGGGCCCGCCCTGCCCCTTCGGCCAGCACCTTTTCGACATAGCCTGGATCATCACGGTAGCGCCTGACATCACTGGCGATGGGGGCAAGCCTGGCCACTGCAAGGTCGGCGAGGGCATTCTTGAAAGCCGAAAATTGCCCGCCGCCGAATTGCGCAAGCACGGCTTCCACAGTTGTATCCGCCAGGGCCGCATAGATGCCGGTGAGATTGTCGGCTTCGGGCCTGCCCTTGAGTCCGGCCTTTTCAGACGGCAGGCCGTCGGCGTCGGTCTTGGCTTTGCGGATTTTCTTGGCAATATCCTCAGCGGAATCGGTCAAGTTGATGCGCGAGAGGTCGGAAGGGTCGGACTTCGACATTTTCTTGGTGCCGTCGCGGAGCGACATGACGCGGGTCGCCGATCCTGTGATGATCGGATCGGTCAACGGAAAGAAAGCATCGCCAAAGCCCTGTTCCTTGATGGAGTCGGCAAAATCAATATTGAATTTCTGGGCGATGTCGCGGGTCAACTCGAGATGCTGCTTCTGGTCCTCGCCGACAGGCACGGCAGTTGCCTTGTAGACCAGAATGTCGGCGGCCATGAGCACGGGATAGGCATAGAGGCCGACAGAAGCGTTCTCCTTGTCCTTGCCGGCCTTTTCCTTGAATTGGGTCATGCGGTTGAGCCAACCAAGCCTTGCCACGCAATTGAAGATCCAAGCCAGTTCGGCATGTTCAGGAACTTGCGACTGGTTGAACAGGATCGACTTCACGGGATCAATGCCAGCCGCCATATAGGCCGCCGTCACATCGAGCGTGGCGCGGTGCAATTCCCGTGGTCCGCCCCACACCGGCATGGGTTGCGTGATGGCATGGAGATCAACAACGCAATAGAGCGTTTCGTGTGTCTCTTGCATCTTCACCCAGTTCAGCATGGCACCGAGATAATTGCCGAGATGCAAGTTTCCCGTGGGCTGCATGCCGGAGAGAACGCGCTGTTTGAACTGGCTCATGGTTTGGACCCCGAGTGGAAGGAATGTGGCTCGCGCCTTAGCCTGCGGGAACCGTTTTGCAAAGGCCTACCTGCGGAGCATCGCGCGAAGTTCGGAAAGCCGGAAAGCACCCGTCACATGGGCCGCCGCGAAATAGCTGGCAACGCCTGAACCAAGCAGAATCAAAAGGCCGGAAAGTGCCGCGCCAAAGCCCGCCCCTTCGGCATAGTCGGGCTCGAGCAGGAAATTCAACAAGACCCAAAGTGTGAGGCTCATGACGGCGAGCGACGCCAGCATGCGCAAGAAACGCGACGCAAAGCGCGCATCGCTTCGGTAGTAACCACGGCGCAGGGCGACGAAAATGAGAAGTCCGGCATTGAGCCAGGCGGCCACGCTCGTGGCAAGCGCAATGCCGACATGACCCATGAATGATGACAAAATCAAACTCGCGGCAATATTGGCTGCCACGGTTGCAAAAGCAAAATACATGGGCGTCTTGGTGTCTTCGCGGGCGTAGAAACTCGGCTGGAAAATCTTTGCGAGCGTGAAAGCCGGAAGGCCGGTGGCAAAGGCGGCCAAGGCAGGTGCCACGTTGAGTGTCGCGTCGCGGGTGAAGACGCCATGTTAATAGACCACATGCAGAATCGGCCGTCCGATGATGATCAGGGCTGCAGCGGCAGGCAAGGTCAGGAACAGGGCAAATTCAAGGGCACGGTTTTGCGTGTCGGTTGCCCCTTGTGCGTCGCCAGCCCGCAATTTCCGTGACAGCGTGGGCAGCAAGACAACGCCAATGGCCACACCGATGACGCCGAGCGGCAGCTGGAACAAGCGGTCAGCATAGTAAAGATAGGCCACGGCCCCGGTGAAGCCTGTGGCCAGCATGGTGGCCACCATCAGGTTTATTTGCGTGATGCCGCCTGAGATGATGCCGGGAATGGCGAGGAGAATGACGCGCTTTACATCGGGCGTGAAACGGGGAAAGCCCGGTGTGACCTGCGCGCCGGCGCGCCGTGCCGTGAAGGCGAGGAGCAGCATCTGCACGATGCCGGAGAACGTTATGGCATAGGCAAGGAAGCGGCCGGTCGTCGGCGTGTTGCCAAAACCCAAAACCCACGCCAGCAAGGTCGCCGAGATCACCACGATATTGAGCAGGATGGGGGCGGCGGCGGCGGCGGTGAATTTGCCAAGGCTGTTGAGGATGCCGGAGAACAGGGCGGTCAGCGACATGAGGCCGAGATAGGGAAAGCAGATGCGCGTCAGTTCGATGGCCAGCGCAAAGGTCTCGGGATCATCACGGAAGCCCGGTGCCAACACCACCATCAGCCAGGGCATGAAAACCATGGCGAGCGCACAGAACAACAACATCCAGTTGGCGAGCACCGAGAGCACGTCGCGGGCAAATGCAAA
>JANNFZ010000521.1:0-1978 GCA_031380375.1 Hyphomicrobiales bacterium | reverse complement strand
GTTGTCATGATGGTTTTCGATGTGCAACCGCCCGGCCACCCCAGCCTTGATTTCCTGGTGCGCAACTGGGCCATACCCAACAGCTACGACATGGCATTGATGGGTGCCTGCGGTGTCATCGCCGCTTTCGGCTCAACCCTGCTGTCCCATGCCTATCGCGTCGGCGAGGCCAATATTGTCACACCTTTCGAATACACCGGCATGATCTGGGCGGTGGTCTTTGGCTTTGCCTTCTTTGGTGAAGTGCCAAAGGCAACAACCCTGGTCGGCATGGCGCTGATCGCCATTGCAGGCATTTTGGCACTGCGGGCGGGCACAAAACCTAGAACAGGAAAATAATGCTTGACAGCGCGCGGTGTTTCGTGTAGATATCGCAACACTCCACAAGTGGGTGAGGACGAAATGGGCAAAAAACGCTGGCCCGGCGGTCAATAACTCCAGGAGAAACTGCTGAAATTGAAATGTGCTGTTTGAGGGACCTCACCCCCGGCTTCGCCGGACCCTCTCCAGGGCAGAGGGGACGATCAGGCTTGTCCCTTCGCCTCGGGAGAAGGTGGCGCGAAGCGCCGGGAGAGGTCCTTGCGCTTCCCGCCGCCCCGGTGTTAAGGGCAGCCGTCAACCCACCGAATCCCTTTCATCCGAGGTTGGCCCATGGCTCAAAAAACGCCCCGCATTTTCCCCGAATATCTCGCCTTCGACGATGTGCTGATGAAGCCCGGCGCATCATCGGTTTTGCCGTCTGATGTTTCAACGCGAACCCAACTGACAAAGTCGATAGCACTTTCGATCCCCGTCATGTCCGCCGCCATGGACACCGTGACGGAAGCCGGCATGGCGATTGCCATGGCGCAGGCGGGCGGCCTCGGCGTCATTCACAAGAACCTCGATATCGCGACGCAGGCCGACCATGTCCGTCAGGTCAAACGTTTCGAAAGCGGCATGGTGGTTAATCCCATCACCATCGCCCCCGATGCCACAATCGGCGAGCTTCTGGCCATCAAACAGCAGCGCAAAATCTCCGGCATTCCCGTGGTTGACGGAACTGGCCGCTTGCTCGGCATCATCACCAACCGCGATGTGCGCTTTGCCACTGACATGAACGCCACAATCGCCAGCCTGATGACCAAGAACATCGTTACTGTGAAAGAAGGTGTGGACCGTGAGGAAGCCCGCCGCCTGTTGCACAAGCACCGCATTGAAAAGCTCATCGTCGTCGATGATGACAATCATTGCATCGGCCTCATCACCGTCAATGACATGGAAAAAGCCGCCGATCATCCGTTTGCCGCCAAGGACGACAAGGAACGGTTGTTGGTGGCTGCCGCGACGGGCATTGGTGATGCTGGACGCGAACGCGCCGAGCGCCTGATTGACGCTGGTGTCGATGTCATCATCGTTGATACAGCACACGGCCATTCCATCAATGTGCTGCGCCAAGTGACGCTGGTGAAGAAACTTTCCAACAAGGTGCAGATCATCGGCGGCAATGTGGCAACAGCCGAAGGTGTGAAAGCTCTGATTGATGCCGGAGCCGACGCCGTCAAAATCGGCATTGGGCCCGGCTCCATTTGCACGACGCGTGTTGTGGCGGGTGTTGGCGTGCCGCAATTTTCGGCGATTGTTGAATGCGCCGAGGAGGCTGCAAAACAGGGCATCCCCGTCATCGCCGATGGCGGCATCAAACTGTCTGGTGACATGGCGAAGGCGCTGGCGGCAGGAGCCAACGTGGCGATGATTGGTTCGCTTTTGGCCGGGACCGATGAAAGCCCGGGCGAGACTTACCTGTACAATGGCCGCACCTATAAATCCTATCGCGGCATGGGCAGCGTAGGCGCCATGGCGCGCGGTAGTGCAGACCGTTATTTCCAGCAGGACATCAAGGATCAGCTGAAACTGGTGCCGGAAGGCATTGAAGGCCAGGTGCCCTACAAGGGGCCGGCGGCTAACGTGCTGCACCAACTGGTGGGCGGTGTGAAGG
>JANNFZ010000481.1:0-5758 GCA_031380375.1 Hyphomicrobiales bacterium | reverse complement strand
CGCGACCTGTGCAACGCTGTTGTTCTTGACCATGGTCGTTGCAGTGACGATCTTCAGGCTGAAACCGGTCAATGCGGCGGATGGCTGGGAACCGCGCGTGACGGCGTTGGGCGGCACATTCCTGACGGTTCTGATTGCGGTGACCCCACCTTACGAAAACCTGCCCGTCGGCCTGACATTCCTCGGCACGATTCTGGTAACGTCAGGATTCCTGCTTTGCGCCTATGTCATGTGCTACCTGGGAAGGTCATTCAGCATCATGGCTGAGGCAAGAAAGCTTGTGACGAACGGACCTTACGCCATTGTCCGGCACCCGCTCTATTTGTCTGAACTCGTGGCGCTTGTGGGGATCGTCATTCTGCATCTCTCAATCAGCGCCGTTGCCATTGGTTCAGTACAGTGGCTGTTGCAGTTGCGTCGCATGCAGAACGAAGAGCGAGTATTGAAGCACTCATTTGCCGAATATGCATCCTACGCAGGGAGGACCCCGATGGTAATTCCGTCAATCAGGCGCTGAACCCGGTCTACCCAGTCTCAGGCGCGCCCGCATGAATCGTCGGGCCTCGCCCGACGAGGACTGATGGAAATTTTTCCACTGCGGCAGGAAAAAACAATCGTTCCATTGGCCGCACATATCTTGGCAATCGTTATCTGCTTGTTAGAGACCATCACGTCCATCAAGTCGTCATTGGCGTGGGCAGCACGCAGCATTGAATAACCAAGATTGAGGCATTCCTCCGAATCGCCCTCTAAAGATGCGGAATGAAAGTTGCCAATTTCTATTCCGGTCCGGCTCGCGTTGGGGCGCAGCATGGCCGGGATACCTTCGGGGAGGCCTTCTTCGGTCGCAGCGTCAGCGAGTATCGCGTCATCAGCATTCGAATCCTGGGAAAATTCAGCCGCTTGGCCATCCACAGACGATTGCTGGCTCGGTTCCACGCCCGGATAACTCTTGTAGGCAAAACTCGCGGAAATTCCCGATTTTTCGCGTTCAAACCCGCTGACGCCGTCCTTTGCGCGAACCGTCATGTTTATGTCCAACTTTGGCTGTCTGGACAACTCTGCAACCGGGCCGGACTTTGGTGGAAAGTCATGCACGCCGACTAGATTTCCGTTGAGGCCAAAATAGAACGCCGTTGCCAGACACGTGGCAAGCAGGACTGAAAAAGACGAGGAGGCGAACGCAACAAGAAACAGAGTCGCCACCGAGACCTTGTGTCTTTCCAATCCGGGGCGTTTCACGACGGGCGTTTCAATCCTGGGTCTTTCCAACCTGCGGCTCTCCAACCTTGATCTTTCCAATTTGGGTATTTCCACTTTGGGGATATTGGGCATGGTCAACATTACAATTTTACCCGTTTGACCGTTTGCTTGCTTTCACCGAGGAGCTTCAGGTTGTTGGAGATGTAAACATTGTCCGGTGCGAGTTCATAGGCCCGCAACAGCATCTTTCGTGCCTTCTCGATATTTCCGCGCAGCAACTGCGAATACCCCGCATTGTTGAGCATGATGGGATCGTTCTTGGCCAGAACAAATACTTGATCATAGGCCTGGTCGGCGAGATCAAACCGTCTCAATTGATCATAGGACGCGGCAAGGCCGAGCCACGCCTCGGCATCACGTGGGGTCACTTCAATAGCTTTGCGAAACTGCTCCTCTGCGAGGCCATAGTCGCCACTTCGATAGTGGACTTTTGCCATGCGCACATATTGGTCCGAGGGATAAAAACTCGGATCCTCAACTGTCATGCCCGATGGCGCAAGCATCCTGTTCTCCACGGATGGCTGGCAGGCGGCAAGGCAAAGCGAAACCGCAGCAAGGCCCAAAACAAGTACTGCCGATCTGCTCTTTGTTTTGTGCCACATCTTGAGTCCCCCTAAATTCCTAGAGCCTTGTAAAGTTTCAACACCACCGGAAACAGCGTGACGCCCAGAATGACCGGAAAAATGAAAAGGCCCAGTGGAATGACAAGTTTCACCGGGAGCGCCTGGGCCTTTTCTTCTGCCCGGGACATTCGCTTGTCACGCATCTCGTCCGCATAGACCCGCAACGACTGGGCAAGACTCGATCCCAATTCCTGCGATTGGATAATGAGCGTCGAAAATGACCGCGCTTCCTCGATACCCAGCCTCACAGCCAGGTTTTCAAGTGCGTCTCGTGTCTGGCGCCCGGCGCGCATTTCCATGGACATGAATTTCAGGTTCTTGGACAGCGACGGATAGGCTTGGGAGAGTTCCGAACCGATGCGGTCAATGGCGGCGTCCATGGCTATGCCGGCCTCCACACAAATCACCAGCAAATCCAGGAAATCGGGGAAACCGATCCTGTGCTCCCCCATGACCGAATCCCGTCTGAAGCTGACGAATGTGCGCGGCAGCATGTAGCCAAAATAAACCATGACGAGACTGGCAGCGATAACCACGTAAAACGGGTGCTCGGGATAGAGCCGCACGTATGCAAACGGCGTGGCCAATCCAAATGTGAGTGCGGTGACAATGCGGCTGAGCTGAAAAATTGCCGGTGACAAAACGCCGTAGTAACCAGCGAGATTCATGAATTGACGGAGTGCCGACTTTTCCTTCTCATCCTTTGGAAGAATGAAACCGAGAGCGGCACCTGTGGCGTTTTCCTTCAGCAATCCTGCGTTTAGGCCGGCAGGCAACGACAATTCACCAACGTTCGACGAAGCGGCACGTTTGCGCACTGCGGCCCAGGAACTCGTCATGTTGAGGATCGCAAAAACAAACAGGATCGAACTGAGGAAAACAAACAACAGGAAAAACAGATTTCCATTTTGTTCAAATAGGGCGGGCAACTTGTCCATTTTCCCCTCTCAGTACTTGAAGTTGATCATTTTATACATGATCAGGTCTCCAATAAGCGACCACACCCCGAGCGCAATCATGCCAGGCAGGAACGGCGGTTCGTCCCACACATCGAGATAATAGCCTTGATTTTGAACAAAGATACCAGCGGCAATGAGAATCGGCAGAAGGGTAAGGCCATATGCGGAAAATCGCCCCTCGGCAGACAATGACCGGACCTTGCGCCGAAGTTGAAAACGCTGACGCAGCACCCGCGAGAGGTTTCCCAAGACCTCTGTCAAATTGCCTCCGGAAGTGGACTGCAGGGAAACCGCCGTGACGAGGAGCGAAAGATCTGCAAGGCCCACGCGGTCAGCCAGATTGCGGAGGGCCCTCGGCATGTCGAGTCCGTAAGTCATTTCGTCGATTGTAATGCCGAATTCGGTTCCAATCGGGTCCTGCATTTCACGGCCGACCAAGGAAAGCGCAACGCTGATCGGGTGGCCGCTGCGCAGACTGCGGACCACAATGTCAAGGCCGTCAGGGAGCTGCGTTGCGAATTTCGCAATGCGCCGGTTGCGAATGAACCTGACGATCAGGAGCGGCAATAAGATGCAGACAATCACGCCAATCAGAACGACATAGTATGGAGCAAGAATTGTAAGGGCGGAAAGAGCGACAACCAGCGCCACGAATGCAAGCATCATGGCAAGCAAAAGCTTTTTCGGCGTAATATGGAGCCCGGACTGAATGAGCAACCGGGTCAAATGGCCGGAAAGCTCGGAATTGGAACCGACAATGCCACGCTCAAGCTTCAATTGCGCCAGCGTATCCTCGCCTGACATCCCCTTGCCTTGAGCCATGAGCCGCCGGTTGATGGCGCGCCTGCGCACCAACGGCGTGGCCACGGCTAAATACACGGCCTCAACCAGAAATATGACAGCCACGGCTGAAAACACGTAAAAAACAATGCGGGTGAATGCGACGCTATCCATGCTCAGAGCTGCTTTGACGGGTCAAAATATGAAACGGGCACGACGATATTTCGGGCAGCCAGTTCCGCGAGGAACTTCGGGCGAACGCCGGTGGCCTGATAATGGCCATTGATGGTTCCGTCAGCAGCTGTTCCCACCCGGACGAACTTGAAAATCTCCTGCATTTGAATGACATCGCCTTCAATGCCCGTAATCTCCGCGATGCTCACAACACGGCGCCTGCCATCGCTGAGGCGCTGCAATTGGATGACAAGCCTGATGGCTGCGGCAATTTGCGACCGCACGCTCAGAATGGTCATGGGAAAACCTGCCATGCCGACCATTTGCTCCATGCGCGAAATCGAATCCCGCGGCGCATTGGCGTGGATCGTTGTCATCGATCCTTCATGGCCCGTGTTCATGGCCTGCAACATGTCAAAAGCTTCCTCGCCGCGGCACTCGCCGACAATGATGCGGTCCGGCCGCATGCGAAGAGCATTCTTGACCAGTTCACGCTGTCGGATTTCCCCGCGCCCTTCGATATTTGGCGGGCGTGTTTCCATGCGGCCAACATGCGGCTGCTGCAACTGCAGCTCCGCCGCGTCTTCAATCGTGATCAGGCGTTCATCATTGGAAATAAAGGATGACAACGCGTTGAGCATGGTGGTCTTGCCTGATCCCGTACCGCCGGAAACCAGAACTGTGATGCGCCCGGAAACCGCTGCCGCAAGCAGTGCGGCCATTTCCTTGCTGATGCTGTTTGAGGCAATCAATTTGTCCATCGACAGCGGACGTTTTGAGAACTTGCGTATGGAAACCAGCGGGCCATCGACGGCGACGGGCCTTATCGCAACGTTGACGCGCGAGCCATCGGGCAGGCGCGCATCGCACATCGGCTGGCTTTCATCGACGCGCCGGCCAACCGTCGATACGATCTTGTTGATGATCCGCAACAGGTGCGCTTCGTCCTTGAACCGCGCATCCGAAAGAACGAGCTGACCCCTGCGTTCGATGTAGATTTGCTTGTGTGTGTTGATCAAAATGTCGTTGATGGAATCATCACCCAAGAGGGGTTCAATCGGACCGAGCCCTGTCATTTCATGAAGAATGTCGGCCACAAACTGGTCAAGCTCTGCCGCATTCAACATGAGCCGCTCACTGGTGATATGCTGTGAAACGAGTGCGTGTACTTGCGCGTGCATTTCGCGTTCGGGAATTTTATCAACGGCAGAAAGATTGATTTCGTCGATCAATCGTCTGTGGATTCGCAGCTTTGCATCAAGCAAGCGTTCCTTCTGCGATATTGCAGTGGTGTCAATTCCCGGCGCGGCGGGAGCCGGAACAGTGCGGGCAGCCTCGGCCTCAACGTGATTTGGAGTTGGGGCAGCAATCGGAACCGGTGTCGGTCTGCGGGAAGCGAATCGTCCAAGCATCATCGGTCAACGCCTCTCGGAAAAAACACATGAGTCATCCGGAAACCCCGATGATTTTCTTGACCGAAGTGAAAATATGGTTAGCAGGCTTGATTTCGGTCGTCGCAACGCCGCGGTTGATGGCTTCGCTCACAAGCTTCTCATCGGAATTCACAAATCCCGCCAGATAAGGCCCAAGCAACTCCTTCGCTTCGGCCGACGAAAAATTGGAACCAAAAAACGAGCGGGAATATTTGTTGACTATGACCTTGGGATTGGATTCCGCTCCAAATTCTTCCACGACCTGGTTGATCATGCGCCTTGCCAATTTCAGGCCCGGGACCGTGAACTCGGTCACGATGAAGAGGTCTGTGGAACCAGCAAGCACATTCCCCATCCATCTCTCTGAAGACCTGGGCAGGTCGACGACCAGCGTGCCATAACGCTGTATCGCCATTTCCATGGGTCTGGTGATCAATTCTTCGGACAAGTTGGTTGTCTCGCCGAACTTCCGCTGGGCCGCCAGGACAGACACCCCGCTTCTGTGGTCCGCCACCATTGCGTTCAA
>JANNFZ010000327.1:0-2142 GCA_031380375.1 Hyphomicrobiales bacterium | reverse complement strand
ACATCCTCTTTCCAGGTGACGCGCAGGAAGTCCACATGCTTGCCCTTGAGCCTCGCCTTGGCCTCATCCACCGACTTGTTGTAGCGCGAATGCCAAGTGGCATAGAGCACGCGCTTTTTCTTTTTGGCATGAGCCTCCATGGCCAGAAGCTCGCCAACCGTTGGCGTCGGCGGCTTTTCAATGAGTACATGCAATCCGGCATCAAGTGCTTCCATGGCCATGGCTAGGCGCACGGACGGCGGTGTGCACAGGGCCACCGCGTCAATTTTCAATTTGCTCGCACGGAGTGCCGCGAGCGTTTCAAAGCACGGCACTTGGTCGAGCGTTGCATGGCGGCTGACACCGGCCACCAGTTTGAAATTCCGGTTCCTGGCAATGCAGGGCAGGTGTTGGTCCGTTGCGATCTTGCCCAGTCCGACGACAGCGATTCTCGTGGTCATTTGATCCTCAGGTGAGAGCCCGCTTGAGTGCGGCAATGAATGCGCCAACTTCGTCGGCGGTGTTGTAGTGTGCCAGACCTGCCCGCAACACACCGCCCTTTTCCATCAGGCCCATGCGGGTCACTGGTTCGATGGCGTAGTTGTGTCCGGACCACACGAAAATGTTTTCGGCGGCGAAATGCCTCGCGAGCTTTTCAGGCTCGACACCATCGACGGTGAAGGACACGGTGGGCACGCGGCGGTGCACGGCATTGGCCGAAGTGATGCCGCGGACCGTGAGGCCTTTGACGGGTTTCAATCCGTCGATGAGCTGCTGGGTGAGTTTCTGCTCATGGTGTTCCATGATTTTCCATGCCGATTGCAGTTGCTCGCGTCGCGTACTGCCTGCACCTTGGGAAGCAAGATATTCAACGGCACCGAGGCAACCTGCCATGCCCTCATGGGACAGTGTGCCGGTTTCAAATTTGTGGGGAAGGTCTTCGCCCGAGGGCCTGACCTTGTAGCCGAAGGTCTCCTGCAATACTTCTTCGCGACCCCAGAGAATGCCCATGTGGGGACCGAACCACTTGTAGGCAGACGACACGAGGAAATCGCAGTCAATGGCTTGGACATCGACAAGCCCGTGGGGCGTGTATTGCACGGAGTCGATATAGGTTGTCACGCCAGCGGCCTTTGCCTCGGCGCAGAAGTGCCTGACATCATTTATGGTGCCGGTGCAATTGGAGGCGTGTCCCATGGCGAGCAATCTGGTCCGCGGCGACAGGACCTTGTGCAAGGCGTCGTCAGCGAACTCATAAGTCTCGGGATCGAAATCCATCCAGCGCACGGCAAGGCCCAGGTCCTCGGCCAGCAGCAGCCAGGGTGCCACATTGGCATCGTGGTCCATCCGCGACAGCACAATTTCATCGCCGGGCTTGAAGCTGCGGCCAAGGCAGCGTGACATGTGCAGGGTCAGCGTCGTCATGTTCTGTCCGAAGATGATTTCGCGGGGTGATGCCGCCCCATAGAGATCGGCCATGGCCTGGTGAGCATCATTCACCAATTCATCGGCGGCTTTGGTCGTTGAAAAATAGCCGCCCAGGTTGGCGTTCTTTTCAACCAAAGCTTCGATCGTGCGATCGACAACGCGTTGCGGCACCTGCGTGCCGGCCGGATTGTCGAAGTAAATTCGGGGTTTTCCGCCGTCATGGATGGCCAGGGACGGAAACTGGGCGCGGACGCTTTCAACGGACAGGGGCATGTTCATGGAAGGCCTTCTAGCGACAAGCGGCGGGCTTGATAAGACCTTGTCTCAGCCGTCGCTTTCCGGCATGGGGAAGTCGCGGTGCGGACCTCGATTGGTGCCTGTTCCGTGTAGTATGAAGCCACACCAACCCCGCGATACCGGAGTTTTCCATGAGTGATGCTGGCGATCTTGACCTGAACTCCTTGAATAACGAGGAACTGGTCCAGCAGGTCCATGACGATCTCTATGACGGCCTCAAGGAAGAAGTCGTGACGGCGGTTCACATTCTGCTTGGCCGTGGCTGGGCACCCTACAAAGTTCTCACCGAAGCCCTTGTCGAGGGCATGCGCATTGTCGGCATCGACTTCCGCGACGGCATTTTGTTTGTGCCGGAAGTCCTGCTGGCGGCAAATTCCATGAAGGCCGGCATGTTCATCCTGCGGCCATTGCTCATTGCCACGGGCGCGCCGCGGCTTG
>JANNFZ010000389.1:0-2141 GCA_031380375.1 Hyphomicrobiales bacterium | reverse complement strand
AGAACATAAGCAAAAGATTGGAAACGCACCCCTTCCCCTTCCCCTCCCCGGAAACCGGGGAGGGGAAGGGGAAGGGGTCGAGGGCCGTTCAGCCTTTCGCCAGCAGGGTCTTCACTTCCGCCAATGTCGGCATCGAAGGTGCAGTTCCCGGCCGCGTGACGGAAATGCCTGCCGTGGCGCTGCCAAAACGGGCCGCCACTTCCGGGCTTTCACCGCGGGCCAGTGCCGCCGCAAAACCACCATTCCAGGCATCGCCGGCACCCGTTGTGTCGACAACCTTGCCCGCGTTGAAAACCGGGATGTGGATGGACTTGTCACGCATATGCAGCAACGCACCCTGGCCACCCAAAGTGATGACCACAGCACCCACGCCCTTGCCCAACAACACATCGGCTGCTTTGCGGGCCGACGCCAGGTCGGTCACTGCAATGCCCGTGAGCCCCTGGGCTTCGCTTTCATTGGGGGTCACAAAGTCACAGAGCTTGAAGGTCGTGTCGTCCAAAGGTGCAGCGGGAGCGGTGTTGAGAATGGTGATGGTTCCGGCAGATTTCGCAATCTCAAGCCCGCGGAATGCGGCGGGAATTGGCTGCTCGAGCTGGGTCATGAACACTGCGGCGTTGCCGATGGCATCGGCATTCCTGTCGACATCGGCCACGGAAATATCACCCGCCGCCCCCGGCACCACGATGATGGCATTGGCACCGGTGTTGTTCTGCACGAATATATAGGCGGCCCCTGTGGAATTCGTGGTGACCCGTTCGGCCCTGAGATTAACGCCTTCGCGGGCATACATGGCGACGGCCACATCGCCGAAATCATCCTTGCCGAGCTTGCTGATGAAAGTGACCTTGGCACCGGAACGGGCCGCCGCCACAGTTTGGTTCGATCCCTTGCCGCCGGGACCCATGGCAAAAGATGTGCCCAGCAAAGTCTCACCCATCACCGGCTGGCGGTCGGCACGGAAGGCGAGATCAGCTACATAGATGCCGAGAATGCACACTCCGGACTTTGCCATGGTCCTCAACCGAATTTCACATCGGGCGAGATGACGCCCATCTTGAACAGGAAGCAGCCGTAAAAGCGGCGCTCGTGGGCCTGCACCACGCAATAGGATTTCTTGGCGCGCTCATAAAAGGCGAAGCGTTCAATTGCGCCCATGGGCATGGATTTGCCTTCGGCCCGGTCGATTTCGGCTTGCACCTCTTGTTGCACGGGCGGAAGTTCCGAGGGCTTGCCCACCATTTCCATGCGCATGGCGGGATGATCAACAAAAGTGTCGAGCGGAAATTGCGAGAGGATCGCCCGGGCGGTGCGCGGCCCGTCCGCCTCGATACTCAACACCTTGCCGTAGACTGTTAGCCTCGCCACCGAATCCGCCGGAAAATTTGTGTCGCAAATAATCAAGTCGTCGCCGTGGCCCATGGAACGCAACGCGTGCAACACGTCGGCATTGAGCAGCGGATCAAGTGTCTTGAGCATTCTGGTTCTCCCTCGTGCATGTACGATGCTACAGGGCCGGGTGAACACGCAAGGGCCATGCCCAAGCAAAACAAAAGCCGCAGACATTGCTGCCCGCGGCCGAGGAAATTCAGAAACCGGAAGAATTAAACCGTGGGCAAAATGCCGGTACCAGCGCCACCACGACCGCCACCCATGCCAGGACGGCGGGGCTTTTCGATCTTCTTCGGCATGGGCAACAGGCCTTCGCGCTGCAGCTTCTTGCGGGCCAGCTTGCGGGCGCGACGTATCGCTTCTGCCTGTTCGCGGGCCTTCTTCTCCGAAGGCTTTTCAAAATGGCCGCGGAGCTTCATTTCACGGAAGATGCCTTCACGTTGCATCTTCTTTTTCAGAACTTTCAGGGCCTGATCAACATTGTTGTCACGAACGACGACTTGCAAGCGGATACCTCGATTTTCCAGGTGTTAATGAGAAAAACGGGCCCTGAGGCCCGAAACTGGATGGGCTCGTAGCACGCCACGTCAGCCCTGTCGAGGGGGCAGGCGGTTGTAGTGGCCCATCTTGCGGCCTGGCCGGGCATGCGCCTTGCCATAGACATGGACTGCCAGATCGGGGTTTTTTGCCAGCGAAAGCCACTGGTTGATCTCATCGCCCAAGAGGTTGGTCATGACCACATCGGAATG